>JALNVF010000065.1 GCA_023231445.1 Treponema sp.
CGGGATAAGAGAAGAAAATCTTCTTGATTCTGCGTTGAAATTACCATTTCAAACTTTTGACTTAAAGGAGCTGTATCCGGAAATAATAGATAAGGCTGCACAGCTGTGTTATTCAATGATAGAGAATCATCCATTCGTTTGGTTTTAGTATTGCTTCCGGAAAAACAGCAAGAGATGAAATAAAAGAATGGATTTTGGCGCATAAGTAGAAAACCGTATAACGAATCTCTCTGAAAATTTTTCATTTTCCGAATATTTCGTCCCGGTGCATATGCCCGAGCTGTTCCAGCGCTTCTGAAAGCGTCATATTTTCGTGTCCGTCCCTGAACTGCCTCAAATCTATGCTGAACCGGTTCATTGAAAAATGCTGGTACACGAACACGCGCTCCCATGTCTTTTTATGCCCGTACGCCCGTCTGAGCTCATCGCGGTACGGCAGAAATATGCCATTCCCTTTCAGCTCTGCATACCCGACAAGCCAGAGCTGCGTTTGTGCAGGAATAACACTGTCGTTTTTTGCGTGGTGTGATGCAAGTTTCTGATGCAGAAGTGCCGTGTGTTCTGCCATCCAGAGCTGGCTGTCGAGTATAAGCTGCGCAATATCTTTGTCTGCTTTCTGCAGCGAATGCAGGTGGTTCGTTTTTGCGGTATGTACGGGCGTTTTGTTCAGGATGATGACGTTTTTCCGGAAATCAATGCCGAGTACCTGATTTCTGCGGAAAAATCCTTCTGCGATTTTTCCGCTCTGGCCTACGAGGTAGCGGTTGTTTTCCGCCAGCTGTTCGTCTTTACCCGGGTTGTCGCCTATGACGATGAGCTGTATGTCGTCCTGCGGTGTGATGTCGTCGAGTGCGCGGTTGTAGACTACTGCTGTTTCGAGGGAATAATCCGGGGTATCTTTTTCTGCTGCTTCTTTCTGCAGCGGCTGCAGTTTCCCCGCATATGACGACCATTCGGTAACTTTGCTGCGGAATGCGTCCCGGAATTCGGTAAACGATGAGAACTGTGATCTGGTCATCCGTTTGTACTCCATTGTGTTGTGTGAAGAATGTCGCATGCCGCTTCCTGTATGCGGCGTTCCGACTGTGTACCCGTAATTTCCGTCCTGCGGATAAAGCCGACATTGTAATAGCCGAGTGCGTTTCCTGCGGCATGAATGACGAATCCGCTTTTGTACGGTCCGTTTTCAAGGACTATACGCGGAACAAGACCTATTCCCAGTCCGAGCTGCGCGATGGCGAGAATTGCCTCGTTTCCTTCTGTTTCGGCTGCGATTATGGGATGGACGTTGCGTGATTTTGTCCATTTGTCGAACCGTTCCCGTGCAAGTCCGGCTTTTGGAAGCACAAGGGGCACGGACGAAATAATATCCTGGGGAGAACCGCTGACCTCCGTATAGGGACCGCCTGCTGCTGCAGCGTAAACGAGCGGTGTTTTAAATACGCTGATTGTTTCCATGGAAGCATATCCGTCGTCGGGAATAGCATCCACTGCAAGCGCAGCACGTCCTTCCCGTACTGCCGCAAGAGCCCCTGCAGGATCTCCTGTTTCGACTGACAGCTGAATATACGGATATTTTTTTGTAAGCAGTTTAATGAACTGCGGCAGAACTGTATAACACGCGGTAACGGAAGCGTAGACGTGAAGCGTACCGGTTGTTCTGCCCTGATCTTTTGAAAGTGAAGAAGCAAGGTCCTCCCGTTTTTTGAGTATATCCTGTGCAAATTTCATGAAGATTTTTCCGTTTTCGGTAAGCGAGACTTCGCGGTTGCTTCTGTCGAGCAGTTCGGTACCTGTTTCTTCTTCGAGCCGGGCAATCATACGGGAGAGTGCGGACGGGCTCAGATTGATTTTTGCCGCCGCGTGTCCGAAGTGAAGTGTACGGGAAAGCGTAACAAAAGCTTCAAGCTCATAAAAGTCCATATATCTACTATACAGTATCCTGTAATTTTGACAAATAGGAGCAGTTACGGTTATAATAATCAGTAAATATAATTATCGAATTTATCCGGAGGCTATATGAAAAAGCTATTTGCGGCAGTTGCTGCGGCAGGTATGTGTGTTTCTTTGTTTGCATTTGATGTTACTGATTATCTGCCGCTTAAAGGCTCTGTAAAGAGCTGTACGCGTACAGAGTACAGTATAACATCAAAATTCGGCGATTATTTCCGTACACCGGAATTAAAAACAATCCGTGTATTCAACGGTGCCGGAAAGGAAACTGAATCGTCAGAAATGACGCCGCGTGATGTTCTTGTAAATAAAATACAAAATACATACGATGCTGCCGGAAAACTTGTTTCACAGGTAGGATATAATTCTGACAATGCACTTATCTGGAAAAGTACCGTTGAATACGGAACTGACGGAAACAAATCATCTGTTTCCGAATATGGTAAGGACGGAACTCTTAAGAGTAAGACTGTTTACATATACAGTGGTAATAAACTTTCCGATGAAACATATTACAGCAGCGATGGTGCTGTAGCATCGAAGACAACATATAAGTATAACGAAGCGGGACAGCTTTCCGTAGAGAGCCATTATTATGCTGACGGATCGCTCGACGAAGAGTATGACTACACGTACACTGAAACAGGCGCCATCGATACGATTACATATATAAACGGGTACGGAGATATAACCGCGCGCGATTATTTCCGCTGGAGTGCAGACGGTGTTCTTACTGAGATAACGACATGCGGCGCGGACAACAGGACAACAAAACGGAAGATTATAAAATACGATACTGCAGGAAATGTGGCTAAGATTTCTACATATAATGTAGGAAAAAAATTCGGAACAACCGTTACCGAACTGGCCGGAATGACTGAAATTGTCTGTCAGTATTAAACAGAACATACCAGAGTGCCGTGCAGATGCCGGCTGATAAAACCGACACTGATTTTATCAGTACGTCATTACAGAAGCGGTGCACATAATCTGAAAACCCGGCCGATAACTCGTTTGACAACCGGGCTTTTTTTATACACTTCGCCGGTTATTTCCGAACACCGTGCCTTTGTTTTTTCGAAATCTGCTTCAATTTCAGCTATGACCGGGCATTTATACATAAATACGGCATCTTCAAACTGATTGTACAGACTGCGGTAGTCAAGATTAATGGATCCTACGACGGCAGTTGTGTCGTCTGAAATGAACATTTTTGAATGTATGAATCCCGGTGTATATTCATACACATGAACGCCTTTGTCTGTAAGCGTTTTTATGAACGTCCGTCCGGTGCAGTGCGTAATATAGTGGTCGATGTGTTTCGGAACGAGGATTGAGACCTCGACACCCCGTTTTACGGCGAATATGAGCGCGTTCAACATTTCATTGTCAAGAATCATATACGGCGACGTTATATGTACGTATTTTTTTGCCTGCGAAAGTATGTAACAATACACATTTTCGGCAATATCTTTTTTGTTATACGCGTTGTCTCCGTACGGTATGACGATTCCGGGTACAGCGAATGATTCGTACGGAAGTTCAAGATATTCGTCCAGATTGTCGGAAACATTATTTACAAGATCCCATAACTGCAGAAACATTCCGCTGAACGAACGGACGGCTTTTCCCTTGACCTGTATGACCGTATCTTTCCAATAATACGTTATTTTATGCATTTTATTAATGTACTCATCGCTCAGGTTTATGCCGCCGGTAAACGCATCTTTTCCATCGACGACACAGATTTTACGGTGGTCGCGGTTATTCAGATATGCAGCGACTACCGGAACAAGCGGAATAAATGCCTTTGCCTGTATTCCGAGGGACTTGAGGTATTTTTCGTAACTGATGGGAGAAATCGCTGCTGATCCGAATGCGTCGTACATAACGCGTACTTCGATTCCCTTTGCCGCTTTCTGAATAAGTATGTTGAGAATTTCATCCCACATGCATCCTGTGTTGATGATGAAATACTCGATAAAGATGAATTTTTCTGCCTTTTTAAGACATTCGAGCATGGCCGGGAAAGCTGTTTCGCCGGTCGGGAAATATCTGACGTTTGTGCCTGCATATGGAGGAGAAAGCGCTTCGTCTTTAAGATATGAAACAATATCCCTGATCTCTGGATATGGGACTGCCGTGTCTGAAAAATCCGGGAGGTTGATAATATGTTCTGTTTCTTTTTTAAGCTGTTTTGTCTGTTTTTTAAGTTTGTAAGGCAGATCCTCTATATGCATAAGCACATAGAGTCCGATTCCGAACAGCGGAAAGAACATTACGGGAAGCATCCATGCCATTTTATATTCGTTTTTACCCTGACTGTTAAAAAGGTATACAACGAAAACAAAACTGATAACTAAACCGCTCCCGAAAAGGTATTTTGTATACGGTTCAAGCCAGATGAAAAAAGCCAGAAAAAGAAATAACTGAATAAGGAGCAGAAGGAAAATTAAAACAACCCTGCCGTAAATAAATGATTTTACAACAGGGTTATTAAGCAGCTTCCGCATTTTCTTTAAATGCGGAGCTTTCTGCGTTTTCTGCTTTTTTAATTTAGCAGACATACGGTGGTCTAGTAATTTTCTGCACGTACCTGAAAGAAACTCTGCGGATGGCCGCATACCGGGCATACTTCAGGGGCCGTTTTACCTACAACGATATGACCGCAGACACGGCACTGCCAGATCGCATCGCCTTCTTTACTGAATACGACGTTGTCGTTTATATTTTTGAGCAGTTTCTGATAGCGCGCTTCATGTGTTTTTTCGATGGCTGCAACACCTTCAAAAAGTCTGGCAATCGCATCGAAACCTTCTTCTTTTGCCGTCTTTGCAAAGCCTGGGTACATATCGGTCCATTCGTAATATTCACCTGCAGCAGCATCCTTGAGATTATCCGGCGTTGTACCGATACCATTGTGAAGCAGCTTGAACCAGAGTTTTGCATGCTCTTTTTCATTTTCCGCTGTTTCTTCAAACAAAGCGGCAATCTGTTCATATCCGTCTTTGCGTGCCTTGCTTGCATAATACGTGTATTTGTTACGCGCCTGTGATTCTCCTGCAAAAGCAGCCTGAAGATTCGCTTCTGTTTTTGTTCCCTTTAGATTCGGCATAGGTATCTCCTTAAAAATGGTATAGGTTTTTCAGGGGCACACTGAGTAAGTTTGACGGCCTGCCCGGTGGTTGTTCCTAAAGCAATAACTATTTAGAAGTATACGTTTAAAAATTAAAAAAATCAAATTAAATATCTCCTCATTGCGTTACTCTGAAATTCGCGTTATCATATCATAGAAAGATATATTGAGGGTAATGTATGAAATCAATCGGAATCAAACTTGCTGACGGTTCATTCTATCCGATCCTTGATGAAGGATCGCCTGCCAAAAAAACGCTTGATCTGACAACTGCGCACGACAATCAGACTACTGTTATGGTCGACTTGTACCGTTCAGAAACCGGTACAATGGAAGATGCCGAATATGTTGATACACTTCAGATTGACAATCTGGCCGCACATCCGAATGGAGAACCGGATCTTTCTTTTGATGTTTCCCTCGATGAAGACAACCGGCTTTCTGCCGGAATTAACGATCCTGAGTCGGGTAAACACAGCGATACGACAATTACGCTCGTTTCCCGGACGCTTGAAGAACGCATGAATCAGTCTGATTTTTCACTTTCACCGCAGGAATCTGCTGCAGGACTGAATACAGAACCGGTTGATGAAATACCTGCAGAGACTGTCGAAGAGGCGTCCGTTTCACCGGTTGATGAAATACCTGATACGGCGGAGGAATTTGCAGAACCAGATATATCCGCAGCAGATTCTGAAGAAACTGCTGCAGGAGGTCTTCTTGCAGCGGCGGCAAAGAAGCGCGGTGGGGAAACCGACGGCGATGTACGGGAAGCGGCAGAATCCGTTCCTGAAGCGCCTGATTTCAGCGATCTTGACCTTCCCGAAAATCTTGATTTTACGGAACCTGCCGGAGGGAACGCGCCGGATACGTATGAGGATACGCTTTCGTTTGCTAAAAATGCACTTGATGATGTGCCGGAAACGGAACCTGCTGCGGATACGGCAGCGGTGCCGGAGGAAACAAGTGTTCCCGATGATTTTTCGTTTGATCCGGTTAATCCCGACGTACCGGAAGAAACTGCAGCAGACGCGCCGTCCGGTGAAGACGAAACAGTACCTGCTGAAGATACGACGCATATCGATGACAGCACTTTTGATTTACCTGATTTTGATGAACCGGTACAGCCGGTAAATCAGCCGGCTGATGCGGAACAGGCTTCCGGAAAATCTGTTGAAGAGACCGATTTTGATATGCCGGACTTTGACGTACCGGAACCTGAAACTAACACCGGTACGTCAGACAGCAACACTGATACATCTTCCGCCGATGATTTTTCGTTACCTGATTTTGATGAAATTGATTCTTCAAAACCTGTCTCTGCTGATAAAGACGAACTTGATGATTTTTTCAGTGATTCAGTAACACACGCTGATGCAAGTCAGTACGTAAAAGACAATACGCCGTCAAACGGAATAAAATTTGACGGATTATATGATAAAGAAACAGAAGAAGGAAATTCGTCTACGAAAAACAGTTCTGAAACATCGCTCAGGAAAAAAACAAAACTTCCTGTTCTTATATGTATTATCTGTGCACTTATTTGTGTTGTTGCAACTTTGTTGATTTTATTTGTTATTCCGTCGAAATATAATCTTATTACCATGCACTCTGCAGGGGGTGTTCAGGTTATTGCTCAGGAACCGCAGCAGACTCCTGAGCCGGAAGTATCGGAACCGGAACCTGTTCAGACGCCGGAACCGGTTGTACCTGAAGCGAAAGAAGACGAAGTTGTCGTTGCTCCTGCTGCTCAGGCCGTTGTGCCGGAAAAACCGGCTGAACCTGCAAAAAAAGCTGCTGATATTGTATACCGTATTAAATGGGGTGATACACTTTGGGATATTGCAGACGCGTATTATAAGAATCCCTGGCGGTATCATCGTATTGCACGGTATAATCACATCAGGAATCCGGATTATATTATTTCCGGAACAACAATTAAATTACCGGCTGAATAATCAGCTTCTTTTTCTGCAAAGCTGTGCATAAGCCTGAATTGATAAAAACCACTGTCCTTTTTTGTATTCTGACTGTATCCGTTTCTTTTTCCGGGTGCAGCCAGAGTGTTTTTGAATCTCCTCAGAAAACGTACGGAAACGATGCATCGTATTTTATTGCTTTGAGGGAACTTGAAAACGGTAATGAACAGGAAGCAATGCGGCTGTTTGAAAAGTGCACGAAGAAAGGGTCATATTATCCTGCTCGTGAGAGTGCTGAAGAGCTGGCTAAACTGGGAAATGTTCAGGATCGGATAGCCGCCTGTAGAAAACTGGTAAAAAAATACAATGATGAAGAGGCATTACTGGTTGCTGCCCGTGAATATGAATCAGATGAAGAATATTCCAGGATTATCGTATTAACAGATTCTGTCGACATACTGCACAGTACTGACGAACTTGTCCGTATCAGGCTTACCGCTATGGCGAAACGTAATGACAGTCGTTTTGAATCTGCTGCGTACACATGGTATTCATCATGTGCATTTTCGGAACAGATGTACCGGCTTTACTGTGATACGGTGACGGACGAGTCAACCGCCGACAGTGGTTCCGGTTCTGAAGAGACAATTGATATAAAAAGCGCACGCCGTAAGATCATAGATTTCAGGGTTGATGTATATCAGAGAAACTATCATACGGCGTATGCAAAACTTCAGGATGTGCAGAAACTGACAACGACAGATATTCTTCCTTTGACGGCGCAGCTGGTTTCTGATATGGGAAAGGCCTGCCTGTACGGAAGTTCGAACAATGTGCAGAACGCGCGCATATTCAACAGTATTGCGGCCGGTTACGCAGATAAATCTGATAAAGAACTGATATATAATGCGTGGTTTTATGCGGGCAGACTGTACGATAAAGCCGACAACAGCTATCCGGCATCATCTTCCCGCTTCAGAAATGCGATGAATACCGCTGTTTCTGATAACCAGTATGATAATGCGTTATGGTATCTGCTGAACAGCAGTCTGCGTTTTTCAACGGATGAAACCCTTGATGTACTGAGAAAATACTGTACTACGTGGCATGATCCGTATTATTTTGATGATTTTTTTGAACTTCTTATGCCGCTTATGCTTTCAGAAGCACGGTGGGCGGATATTCAGAAGGTTTATCTGTGTATTGACGGTCATGCATCTGATGAAGTAACGGCGAAATATGCTCATATTTATGGCCGGCTTGTACAGGAAAAACTTGTAAAACCTGTTGATCCGGAAAAAGATGAAAGGGATGCATTTATGCGTGCGCTTACAAGCGGGACTGATACATACTACAAAATACTTGCTGCAGGCCAGCTGAATCTTGATGATGATGATATGCAGCGTGTGATGTGCAGTACAAAAATTAACACGGAATTTAAAAGGAACGATGAGGTTGAGCGGCTGCTTACCGGTTATGCAGCGTTCGGTCTGCCGGATAAAATTTATGATAAATGGAAGGATTTTACCTACGACAGGAATATTGCTGTAAGTCTTGACTGCGCTGTCCGGCTTTCAGATTTTCTTAATAAGACTGCATCCGGAACGGATGATTATTATACACAAAGTCTGCGTATAATCGCACGGGCCGCCGCAGGCAGTGATAAACTCCTTACGAAAGAAGCTCTTACGCTTTTATACCCGTGTAATTACAGCGATACGGTTACGGACGTATGCAGAAAATACGGGTTACCCGAAGAAACGATATATGCGCTTATCCGCAGTGAAAGTTTTTTTGACAATGATGTTGTCAGCTCGGTCGGGGCAGTCGGATTAACACAGTTAATGCAGTTTACCGCAGCTGATATTGCCCAGCGGCTTAAGCGCAGCGACTATTCGCTTAAAGATCCTGTAACAAATATTGAATTCGGTGCATATTATCTTGCAACACTTATAAATCGTCTTGATGGTTCAGTCCTTACCGCATTCTTTTCATATAATGCAGGAATTACGCGGGTACGCCGCTGGCTCCAGAGTTCTGCAATAGAACTTGGTAACCGGAAAACGCTTCCATATGATTTGTTTCTTGAAACAATCCCCTATTCAGAGACACGTGAATACGGCAGAAAACTCGTGTCTGCGTCTGCTGCATACGGCTGGTTGTATTGCGGTAAATCTGTACAGGATGTGGTGAACGAAATAATCAGGTAAATTTTACAGAAAAATTGCATAAAGTTTACTATTTCTGTATACTTGTCAGTACTAAGTTTTTATAGAAGGTTTTTATTATGAGTGATCCATTTTCGACACTGTTACCGCAGGCTGTGCATTTTTCAACGCTCGGTCCGCAGCTTGCGCTTGTTCTTGGTATTATGATGTTCTTTGGAACGTGGGGAGGACACATTTTCCAGCGTCTTCATATTCCCCAGGTTGTCGGGTATTTTATAGTAGGCATTTTAGCCGGTGACTCCGGCCTTCAGCTTATAACGCCGGACGTTGTTTCTGCACTCAATCCTATAAGTATTATAGCGCTTGCCTTTATCGGTTTTCTTGTCGGTGGTGAACTCAAGGGAGACGTTATCAAAAAAAGCGGAAAGCAGTTTGTAAGTGTTCTGCTTTTTGAATCGCTTATACCGGCCGTCATTGTAAGTATAGTTGTTACAATAGTAAGCTATCTTTTTACAAAAAATTTCATTCAATCAATATGTTTCGGTATTTTGCTCGGTGCCATCTGTTCTTCAACCGCACCGGAATCAACGACAAACGTCATGCAGGAATACCGTTCAAAGGGACCGCTTACCACAATGGTGTACGGCATTGTCGCAATGGACGACGCAGTTGCGCTGATTCTTTTTGCAATTACATCGACGATTGCGGCTCCTCTTCTGGGAGGACATGCAACGTCGTTCGGTAGACAGATGCTCAATATTTTTTACAATGTTTTCGGTTCTATTGCACTCGGACTCATCTTAGGATTTATTCTTACGCTTATTATTAAAAAGCTCATGAATAATGAAGGACTTGTACTTTCTTTTGCTCTCGGTATACTGCTTCTTTCTACCGGAATCTGTGATAACATCGGGCTTGACAATATACTTTCTGCAATGAGTATCGGTTTTTTTGTTGCTAATTTTTCTCCGAAAGGAACCCGTTCAATTTTTAAGATCATAAACAGATTTACACCACCGATTTATGTTCTGTTTTTTGTCGTAGTCGGCGCTAAACTTAATATATGGGTAATGAGACCGTTGCTTATCGTGCTGGCGCTCGTTTATATAGTAGGACGCACTGCAGGAAAATCATTCGGATCATGGTTCGGTGCGTGGCTTACGAAGGCTCCGGTAAGCGTTCAGAAATACATGCAGTATTGTCTGCTGAGTCAGGCAGGAGTTGCAATAGGTCTTTCGCTCACTGCGGGAAACTATTTTAAGGATACGATAGGCGACAGTATTCTTCTTGTCGTGACTGCAACGACGTTTATCGTTGAAATTATCGGCCCTGTATTTGTAAAGTACGGAATTACGAAAGCCGGTGAAACCGGTATGGACGTAACGGAAGAAGACATTAAGAAAAATTCAAAAGTAAAAGACGTTATGTGGGGGAATGAGTGTATCTGCGATGCACATTCACAGGCGATTGTACGGGATACTGAAAAAATAAAAAATATCATTGACAATTTCAGTGCACATCATAATCAGACCTTTGTTGTTGTCGACAACGACGGTAAGCTTGAAGGTATTATAACGCTTGAACATTTGAAAGAGACGCTGCTTATCGGTGACTTTGCAGAAAGTATGCTTGCAATGGATATCATGGACAAGCCTGAATATACCTGTACACCCGACGTTTCGCTGCCTGATATTTATGAGAAATTTTCAGAAACCGATACTGATGTCATGCCGATTGTCGACAAAGACGGTACCCCGCTCGGAGTCGTCGAAAAATTTGCAGTCGATCATTACCTGCGTTCTCGTATTGTTGAACTGCACCGTAAACTTGAAAGTTTAAGCTGTCAGATTAAATAATTTTATTCCGACGGTAGTCGGCAGGTATGTTTTGCTGTATCTTTATAAGAGGGACTAGTTGAATGAGTCATTACGATTTTATCAGCGTGTTCCTGAAATACTGTATTACCTGTAATTATGGTTTTTGATTTATACAGGTATGTACTTGTTTTATGGAGGTTCGCTATGGCAGAAGATGCAAAGTCCCTTGAGGATACAGTAAAAGAAGCTGTTGAAATGTTCAGACCGCAGCTTCAGGCAGACGGGGGCGATATGCAATATATTTCGCTTGATGATCAGAAACGGGTTCATTTGAAACTGATAGGAGCATGCGGAAGCTGTCCTATGGCGGTCATGACACTGAAAATGGGCGTAGAGCGCTATTTAAAAGATGCATGCCCGGAAATCACGGAAGTTGTCCAGGATACGGACGAAGGAATGTAAAGTGAAAATAACGAAGAACAAAATGGTTAAAATCCATTACACGCTCAAAGACACGGAAGGAACACAGATTGATTCATCGGAAGGCAAAGATCCGCTTGAATATCTGCATGGTAACGGAAACCTTATTACCGGTCTGGAAGACGAGCTTGAAGGCAGAGAACCGGGCGATAAATTTACCGTAACGATAGCACCTGAAAAGGCATACGGAAAATATGATGAACAGATGGTTGTCGAAGTTCCCCGCAGCCAGTTTGATTCCGATGCACAGATTGAAGTAGGCATGAAGTTCCAGGCCGGCACAGCAGGCGGCCCTATGATTGTAACCGTAAAAAAAGTAACCGATGATACGGTCACTGTTGACGGAAATCACGAACTTGCAGGTAAAACTCTTGTATTCGACATTGAAGTAAAAGATGTCCGCGACGCTACGGAAGAAGAGTTAAATCCGCCTTCATGCAGCGGCAGCTGTGGAAGCTGCGGTGGTTGCGGCGGGGACTGCAGCGAAGACGATGAAGAAGGAAACTGCGGATGCGGTTGCGGCGGCAGCTGCGGAGAATAAACCGTTATAAAGAAAGAGCTTTGAGTATATGTTCCAGATTACAATTTTTTGGAACATCCTCAAGTTTTACGGTAACGTCAGCAATTGTCCTGTACGTTGCTGTACGCGCTGTATAAAAATCATGAAATATTGTCCGGACATCGTTTTCTGTGTCCGGATTTTTTTTTGCTATATATGCAGGCAGATTATCAAAAGTTCCGTCGGGAAGTTTTGTCATTTTTCTGATTATACGGTCAGCAGCAATACATTCCGGTACTTCAAGAAAAATGAATATACCCATACCTCGGAGTATACAGAGTGCAGGGGCATTGTCGCATATTCCGCCACCCGTAGAAATTACCAGTCTTTTACCAGTATATTTTTCCGCAAGAGCGGAGCAGGCTTTTTCTTCTGCAAGCATAAATCCCGAAGGTCCCTGTGAAGCATAAATAGTACGAGGAGAAAGCCCCGTCTGCAGGGTAATAACAGCATCCGTATCGAAAAAAGCACATGAAAGTCTGTCTGCCAGCAGCTGACCCTGCGTCGATTTGCCGGAGTGTTTGATACCGAAAAGAATATATGCCGAATCCATTGTATTTGCCATGCAGTGAGTATATTATTTGTAATTGCAAAAGTCCACAACTTGCGGTATTCTTGGTTTATGAATATTTACGCAGCATTGGCTCTTTGTTTTGTTCCATATGCCGTTGTCTTTCTGGTATTAAAATTTTTCGGAAAAATAAAAATTACCATAGAACTGCTGGCGACGCTGTTTGGTCTTCTGGCTGTCCTTCCCATAACTTTTCTGCAGTTTTATATAGGCGGCTTTGCATTTTTTAATAAAAATTCGTGGTCGGGACAGCTGCTTAAAACAATTCTGTTTAACGGTTTTGTGGAAGAAGTTCTGAAAATGCTCGTAATGGCCGTAATGTTTCTGCTGATTAGAAAAAAACTTACACTTACAAATTTTTTCGGGTGTGCGATTTTATGCGGTTTGAGTCTGGGGTGTTTTGAATCTGCAGTCTATTTTCTTCAGCATCTTCAACATGCGAATAATATGGGCGCATATCTCGTGTATGAAGAGATTTTTATGCGGATGTTTACGGCAGATTTTGTGCATATGTTCTGTGCCGGACTTAGCGGATTATTCATCTGGTCCGTCAGCCGTCACAAAACCGACATACTGGCAATTATTTATTCCGTTTTATTACACGGACTGTACAATTTTTTTATTTTATATGACAGCTTTTTCTGGTTTGCAATAGCAGCCATTCTGTTTGCTGCAATACAATGCCGTCTGCGGTATACAATTCAGGCTGCGCAGAAACCTCTTATCAGACGGAAGAGAAAGCCGGCGGACACTTAAAAAATCAGGAAAACGCCGTAAAAAAAAGTAGACACCTATTGACTTTTTAACATATAAACAATAGTATAGTGATACTTACGACGCGGGGTAGAGCAGTTGGCAGCTCGTCGGGCTCATAACCCGGAGGCCGCAGGTTCAAGTCCTGCCCCCGCTAAATAGGTAACTGCTTGTGTTACAAGCAGTTACCACACTACCGATCCCAATACAAGTAGGGCTTGGCGTGAAATATCTTTCAAATGTCAGTGAAAATTGTCAGTGATAGTTTTCTTCTGAAAAAAAGAGGTAGTTCATGACCAAGCCTTATTCTATTTTTAAACGCAGTAACGGTTTTTACTACGCGCAGTTTCCATTTTCCACAGACGGAAAAGTATTCCAGAAGAGTACAGGATGTAAAAATCGGGGTGAAGCCGAAAAAACTGTTCTCAAATGGTATTCTCAGGGTACTGTACTTCCGGTCAGAACAAAAAAATTGGCTGCCGATGAAGAAAAAATTTCTCTTGAAAGACTTTCGTTTTTTGCGCAATTGCGAAAAATGGATTTCTCCGAAAACGAAAGAAAAGAAATTATCGATATACTCAAGTCACGGAAAATAATAAAAGCAGCAGTATTACCGAATACACCCGAATGTATACCTGCTGAGGATTTTCTTGCGAATTTCTGGAATTACGACAAGTCACCCTATGTAAAAGAGAAGAAGCTTAAAGGCTAGTCTATTCATAAAGACTATTGTGCGACAATGAATGCCCGGATAAATATTTACTGGATGAAACGTATAAAAGGGCGCGAATTGGGAAGTATCACAAAAGATGATGTAGAAGCATTTTTTGATGATCCGGTAGTGAAAACTCTTGCACCAAAAACAGTAAATTCAATCATTTCATCGGTGACAGTTCCTTTGAAGTGGGCATATTACAACAACCTTATCGAAAATAATTGTTTTGAAGGGATCATAAAATGTGCAAATAAAAGTAAACAACGTATGATCCTTACTATGGAGCAGGCTTCTGCAGTGTTTAAAACAGACTGGGAAAATGATTCGGCTAAATTGGCGAATGCTGTTGCCATGTATACGGGGATGAGGCAAGGAGAAATAGCAGGTCTTCGTGTAGAGAATATAGGGATGGACCGTCTGTATGTAAAACATTCCTGGAGTAAATATGACGGATTAAAGTGCTGTAAGAATGGAGATGAACGGGAAATCCCGATAGCACCTCAACTTCGTGATGCGCTTATTGCACAGGCCCGGCTTAATCCTTACGGGGAAGGAATGCAGGGATTTGTCTTTTTCGGATTGAAACCTTCTCAGCCGACTGATCCGCAAAACTGGCTTAAGTATCTGCACCGGGCACTTGAAGCGACTGGTTATCAAAATCCGAATGAGATCTGTTTTCACTCATGGCGGCATTTGTGGTGCAGTCGTGTCTGCGATATCGTAAAGGATAAACGAATAGTAATGACAGGGAGCGGGCATAAAACAGAGACGATGCTCAATCATTACGCAGAGCACATAGAAACGGACAATGTTATGGACAAACTGCAGCGGGCCGAAGCTCAACTTTTCCTGCCTGTACTTGGAGAATAAGGAAAAAATCCGGAAATTTGTGTATCGTAATTCTAATAAACAACCTGAATAATACCTTCTGCTAAAGATAGAAGGCATTATTTTCATTCTATATCATTCAAGAAACAGAAAGACAGGCCGTAAGATAAATGATAAACTATACATAAAAATAATTATTAAGACGGAATCATGAGTATAATACACGTTATTGATATTGATAATTTTACAGCTGTAAAAGATGAAATCTCTGAACTTCAGCGTTACTGGGATTACCGGTTCATGTCTACACTCCTCTGTGATATTCTGCTCGAAGTAAAATGGTACCGGATTTATCTATACTCATCCCAGGAAACAGAACTGATAGAATACCGGAATACGTATGCTGCTGATTCTCTCCGTAATTGCAGCGGCTCTCTCCGGGATGTAGTCAATGAAGAAAATGCAGTATTGGAAAACCGCAGTAACGCACTCATGAAGAAAAAAATCCCGAAATGTCTTAGGAGATATGCCGCTATGCGGTTGGTAAACAGAACGTATACCGATTTTTATTTCAGTTTTTTTACTGAAAAAGATGATAATCAGCACACGAATATACTGACGGAATTATTTTCTCTTGCAGCATCTGCCATCGACCCTGTATTTTTCATACAAGCCGACCGAAGGGACCTATATTCGTATTGCTGTACACTTGCAAAGAAAGCTGATGACATCGGAGAGGCGCTCATAAATCGAGGCATTGATATTTGCGCCGGTATTATACCAGAACAGAATACTGCGGACCGGATTACGTGTCTTGATGAAAGTGTGCAGAAACTGAACGACAGACTGGAAGCTGCAGAACAGCAATCTCTGGATGCTTTAGAAAAAACTACAGATATAAATGAAATGGTAGATGAACTGGTAAAAAAAAGTATCGTCTATTCAACCACTGAGAAAAAGAAGATGTTCCGGGCTTTATCTGAAAATGAATGCTTCAAAGATGTCTGCAGAAACCTTCCCCGGTTTGAAGCTGATATGAAACTGCTAATCATGGACAATTATATTTACTACGAAGACGGATTATTGAAAAGCAGAGATACGTCAAAATTTCCGGTATATTGTTTTGATTCCTATTTTAGGGACACTCAAATAAATACAACAGACTGCTATAAAGCCGTAACAGACACAATGGGTAAACTGATTGGCAAAAAAAAGCTGTATGAAGTAAATAATCACACTGATACAGGTACGATTATGTGGGATAAAAATATACGGAACCTCCTTTTTGAAAAAAACATGCATTCGAAAAAAGTCGAGTAGCTTCGGATTTCTCTATGCCTCATACTCCACGCAGAGCTGCAGCAGAAGTCGTTGACTTCACCAAGTATCTGTTAAATCTTTCCGGACCGGCCGTCCGGGAAGAAAGGAGTGTATTATGGCCACTGATAAAGAAACAATTATAGTAGAACTTCCAAATAAACCGATGTTCTCAAGAAAAGAGGTTTCGACACTGTTGTCGATTGGTCTTTCAACGCTGGATTCATGTATACCGGATTCCGAGCTTCCCCGCATCCGCCTTTCTAAACGTGTTTTTGTTCTTCGAGAAGATCTGCAGGCGTATATTCTGCAGCATCGTTCAACAGGAGGAAAATAATATGACAGAGGATATTGTACGGCAGATATACCGTGATATAGAACAGCTGCATATTACGCACGGCTCCTGTGATGTGGAAATGACATTTCATGACGGCAGGATGCAATTCTACGTGCTTCATTCTTCCATAAGGCATAATGTAAGCAGCGTATCCGGCAGCACAAACAGGACTGACACAATCGAAACAAACGGAGGCAGACTATGAGAATGTATGTAGACGGTATATTTCAGGATTTTCTTTTTAAGTATGGGCTTGGACCTGTTGACGCACTCATCATCAGATGGATCACGGATTTCATGAATTCCGGTCACCAGCGTGCCGTAAAATTCGTGAACAAAAAGACAGGGAAAATAGAGTACTATTACTGGGTCAGCTATGCATATGTACTGCAGGAACTGCCGACACTGTATCTGAGAAGTACGCGGAGTATTGCAAGAAAAATGAAGAAATACTGTGATGCAGGTATTTTTGAACGGCAGTACAAAGACACGGGGAACGGATATCTGTCCTGCTTCCGCTTTAATGAACCGATGAGAAGCCGGATGTTTAAAGCAAAGAAAACGGATACCCTCAAGACAGAAAAGGTCATTCCATAAGACAGAACTATGCTTTTCCACCGGACAGAACTGTCCATATATTTAAATACTAGATATTTAAAGAGAAGCTACTGCTGCTGATAGAAATACTATTCCGGAACATTCCTGCGGAGAGCTACAGGAATGTCCGTCGGAGTACTGATAAAGCACGAAGAATACTCTTAAAACAGTAAGCGTCAATTTATGACCCAATCGCCTTTATCTTCAAAAGGAGTCAGCCTGATATTCCACGGCAGGAGCTGCATCCAGTCTTCATCGGTCCGGGCATAAGGGATGCGTTCAAACAGGCAGCGCAGATAGTCATACGGGACAAGCTTATACAGCTTTGCATTTTCAATGAGAGTGTACATAAAGCATGAACTGCGTGCACCGTCTTCACTGCCTGAAAATAACCAGTTTTTTCGACCGCATATAAACGGACGGACTGCATTTTCCGCTGTATTATTATCCGGCGTCAGTTCAGGGCTTAGTAAATAATTAAGAATCAGATCCCAGTATTCGAGAGTATAGGAA
>JALNVF010000066.1 GCA_023231445.1 Treponema sp.
TAAACAGGAATACGTTTGCAGCTCTGTCTTCGGGCAGAATTCAGGAATATTCGGGTGTTACGGGTTATGCATGGTCTGCCGGACTACGGTATGAACGCCGGCTGACAGAACAAGGTGTACTTAAATGTACAGCAGAGTATCTGCGGGAACCTCTTGATGTATGGGGTATAAACGGAATCTGCACTTTTGATATAAAATTCTGACCGCTTTGTAGTCAGAGAACGTTATAAAAGCACGTTTTTTTTAAACACCATATTATGTATAAGTATAGAATGGAGATAGCCGGGATCGAACCGGTGACCTATAGATTGCGAACCTATCGCTCTACCAACTGAGCTATATCCCCGTATAAGAACCTGTACACTATACTACAAAATTGCTGCATGGTTCAAGAGGTCAGGCAGGTTATGAATACTCTGCATACGGAGCGTTCTGCCTGCGTGCGGTGGCTGTACAGGCTCCGTCTTTCCGCCTGAAAGCAGACTGCTGTCCTGATGAGAGCCGTTTTTTGTACCCACTATGACGGCAGTTCCTCCAAGTGCTTCATAACCGTCAGTATATTTGTACTGATCGTCAAAAAAAATCGTATCATCAACTGTACCATTGCACAGTGCAAGTGCTTTCTGATATGCCCCTGCGTATGGTTTACCGTTCAGACCGCAGCTTCTGATGTCGCAGATATGGGTGAATAAATCAGCTATATTTAATTTTGCGAGTACCCGGTCGGCGTGTTCTTTCGGGGAATTAGTAAGTATTAATTTTGGTATGGCGATTGACACGAGCAAAGGGCGGAGTATGGGATCCGGAGGCAGTTCATCAGCTTCATTTTCAGGATGCACACGGGAAAAATAATATTCGGTATCAGTAAAACCTTCGTGCCTCAGCCATTCCAGCGTCGTTGAAAATTCAGGAAGGTGCTGAGCTCTCAGCATTACAGCTTCATCATACGTTATATGGAAAAAATCGGCAACGCAGGAAAGCATGCGGTGTGTAATACCGGTATCCATTGTTGCGGTAGAGGAATATAAGGTATTATCAAGGTCGAATATCAGATTTCGAATAAGCATTATCTAAGTATATCATAAAGAGTAATGCGTTTATACCTGTTGTATGGACGGGCATAGTAAGATAAAATTACTGCAGGATTATACAGGGGGAATGGTATGCCGCATATTGTTATTCAGATGTATCCGGGACGTGACGATGAACAAAAATCAGCTGTTGCACGGGAAGTTGTTGAAGCTGCGAGCCGTGCACTCGGCAGAGGTATAGAACATTTTTCGGTGAGCATTGAAGATGTACCGCAGGAAAGATGGGATACCGAAGTTGTGCCGTACCGTGAAGACGGAAACAAAAAGTTGTTCATTGATAAGGGTAAGCTGATAAAATAAATGAAAGTCACTCTGGCGATTGACTCATTTAAAGGAAGTATATCTTCGGTTGATGCAGAAAAAGCCGTAGAAAGAGGTATTCACCGTGCTGATCCGCTTGTCGTCTGTGATAAATTTGCGGTTTCCGACGGCGGTGAAGGCCTCGTAGAAACGCTGCATACAGGTCGGGATGAACTTGTGTCAGTTTCTGTCCACGGGCCGCTGTTTGAAATGCGTACTGCCCGGTATCTCCGCCGGGGCAGCACGGCTGTAATCGAGATGGCTGCTGCAAGCGGGCTTACACTTGTGCCTGAGGAAAAACGCAACCCCATGGAAACAACAACGCTCGGTACAGGCGAACTCATAATGCATGCGCTTGCCAGCGGGTGTACGAGGCTTCTTATCGGTATAGGCGGAAGCGCAACGAATGACGGCGGTATCGGTATGGCGAGCGGGCTTGGATACCGCTTCCTTGATAAAGAGGGAAAGTCTGTTAAACCGTGCGGAAAAAATCTTCAGACAATAAGATCAATAGATATGTCACAGGTAACACCGCTGTTACAGCATGCCGTTATTATTGCAGCGTGCGACATAGAAAATCCTTTATACGGTAAAAATGGTGCAGCTGCGGTGTACGGCCCACAGAA
Source organism: Treponema sp. (assembly GCA_023231445.1). GTDB lineage: Bacteria > Spirochaetota > Spirochaetia > Treponematales > Treponemataceae > Treponema_D. The sequence continues at coordinate 2,018 of JALNVF010000066.1, forward strand.
AGGTGCGGTGCCAGAGATGGTCGCGGAACTTGATGCAGGACTCGTAAATCTTGCAGCCTGCTCCGGAAAAGAATCTACGGCGTCTGCAAAGGGGAGCGGTGCGGCCGGCGGTCTCGGATTCGGGCTTCGTGCATTCTGTAATGCGGAACTGTGCAGTGGTATAGAACTAGTCCTGCATGAGACTGGTATTGAAGAAAGTATGCGTTCGTCACAACTTGTCATAACAGGCGAAGGAAGAATCGACAGTCAGACAGGATACGGGAAAGTTCCTGCAGGTGTTGCGGGGCTTGCAAAAAAATACGGACTTCCCGTTGTCGCCATTGCAGGAAGCATTGGTGAAGGAACGGAAGATTTGTATAAACTGGGAATTGATGCCGTTGTCTGTACGACAAATGCCCCTATGGAATTGAGCGAAGCAATGATGCGCGCACCGGAACTTATTGAAGATGCCGCGTTCAGAACATGGAAGCTGCTTCAGGTACGTTTATAATGTTTGTTGATTTCCATACGCATCTCCATATGTATACGGAAGGAACCTGTCTGAACGATGCGCTCCACAGCATTATATGTAATACAATCTTTACAGTTGCAGCGTCTGTAGATATTCTGTCCTGGAAAAAATCGCTTGCTGCTGCCGGACTGGTGAACGTATCCGGTAAAAAACTGATAGTACCAACATTCGGTATACATCCGTCATATTGTGCCGGACTTCCCGATAATGAAGCCGGACTTACGTCGTACCTTGAACCGTTTCTTGCCGCATCGCCGCTTATCGGGGAAATCGGTCTTGATTTCTGGTGGGAGAAGAAAATACCGCATCATGTGCAGGAGCGTGTATTCCGCTGTATACTTGATCACTGCAGCCGTACGGGAAAATATTGTGTGATTCATACGAAGGGTGCGGAACAGCGCGTTGCAGATATACTAGCTGATTTCCCCGGAGCAAAACCGGTAATTCACTGGTATGATGGTCCCATCAATGTGTACAAAATATTTCTTTCACGTGGATATATGCAGACATTTGGTTGTGAAGTAAGATATTCCGGACATGTACGCCGGCTGCTTGCAATGACACCTCCTGAACTGCTGCTTTCAGAAACAGATAATCCTGCCGGCGAACCGTGGCTGGGAGGCACAGATTCATCGCCGGAATTAATAAAACGCGTTGTAGGTGATATGGCAGGTGTAAAGCGGATAAGCTGTACTGAAATGGAAACAATTATTTTACAGAATGCAGGACGGACAGGAATCCTGCGGTAGAAACGGTCCTGTTGCTCTGCCGGCTGAATCCCGTTATATTTTATCTATGCAGATACGCAGAACAACACCAGCTGATTTTAATGCAGTAATGAATATTTATGCTGATGCCCGGAATTTCATGAAAGAGCACGGTAATCCTGATCAGTGGGGAAACTTTTATCCGACAGAAGATCTGGTAAAAAACGATATTTCCGGGGGAATCAGTTACGTATGCGTCGATGGAAACGCGATAGCCGCTGTGTTTGTCTTTAAGACCGGTGCGGACGAAACGTATGCGGAAATTTACAACGGGGACTGGCTTAACGACGGGCTTTACGGCGTGGTTCACCGTATTGCGTCGGCGCATGATGTGAAGGGTGCTGCTGCGTTCTGTCTGAACTGGGCATTTGAACAATGCGGAAATGTACGCATAGACACACACGCGGACAATATTCCGATGCAGCATCTGCTTGCAAAGCTTGATTTTACACGCTGTGGTATTATTCATACTTACGACGGTACTGACCGTTATGCGTTCCAGAAGACAAAATAACAGATCCTCTGTCCGTAGATACAGAACTGACGGACGGATACCGCTAAATTGAAGTACGTATTTATCAGTTGAAGCTTTTTTGATTATAAATTACTATATAAATATGATGTGCAGAAAATTCTGTACTCTTTTTTCGCTGATTCTCGCGTTAATATCCGTCGCCGGATATACATGTGCTTACAGTGTGTATACAGCACAGAGCAGCGCGGTAATCCTTCAAACTGCAGCGGAACATACAGGGGCAGTCCTTGCTGCCGGCAGTATGTCTGCTCAGAAACCTGAATTCAATGAACTAAGAATTGTGCAGCAGAAGCAGTCGGCCCCCTTACGAACCGGCGGGGAAATTGATCTGCACGCATATACGACGGATTTTGCATGTATCCCTCAACTCAGCCTGAAACCGGCTTTTCTGCATCAGAGGGATGAATACACAACGTTTGAAAATAAATATCTTGATACCATATTAACGCTTCAGACGCTTGTCTGAAAATCTCTGTTACATTCCGTAAAATTATTAATCTTCTCTGTTTTAAAAGGATGTGTATTTATGGAAAACATGTTTACACAGATAGTTTTGACGGCTGTGTTCGGGATAGGTATGTGTGTGATTTTGCCCGAATTTGTATTTAAGGCCGTCGAACGTATACGAAATTTTCTCAGGAAACATAAAAATATATGAAGAAGGTAATTCATTTCAGCAGGGCATTTATTCCCTGCGCTGTCTGTAGTACGCTCATTATTTTGAGCGGAATATTCGGTATAATATTCAAAGGAATAAATTTCGGGCTGGAATTTAAACCGGGACTGATTCAGCAGATTTCAATTGATCAGCCGGCCGGGAAAAATATTTCTGCCGACGATGTCAGAGACTCTCTTATATCGCTGCGGGACGCAGAAGTAAAAGAAACCGGAACGGAAACGTCAGTCAGAAAAACTTTTCAAATCCGTTTCGGAACGTCCGGTACATCGAATCATGAGGTACAGACAGATGCTGTACTTCATGATTTGTACAATGCGTTCGGGAAGGAAAATGTACAGGAAATAAGTACCAATTACATCGGTTCGCAATTTTCTACAACGCTTGTTAAGAATACAATTCTGCTTGTTACCGCGACACTCGTCCTTATCTGGCTGTATGCGTTTATCCGCTTCCACTGGGATTATGCGTTCGGTGCAATAATTGCACTTATTCACGATTCCCTTATTATGATGACATTCGTCGTATGGACCCGCATGGAATTTACGACGACAACGATTGCTGCGATTCTTACGATTATCGGTTATTCGATAAATGCGACGGTTGTTATACTTGACCGCCTGCGGGAAAACGTAAAGAAATATCCTGATGAAAAAAATTTTATATTTTTGCTCAACAAATCTCTTTCTGATACGCTGAGCCGTTCGATTATCACGACAGTAACGACGATGTTTGCTTCCGTTGCATTGTTCGTCTTCACAACCGGAAGTATTAAAGATTTTGCTTCTGCATTGAATATCGGATTACTGAGCGGTTGCTATTCGTCGATTTTTATTTCGAGCGGATTTATTGCCCTTATGAATAAAGTTAAAAATCACGGGCAAATTGACAGAATAAAGAAAGAAAGTTTCGGGTTTGAAACGGAGGTGGCAGAATGACAATTACACAGATGCTGCAGCAGAGCGGGCTGCTTACGGTATTGGGGATGGGCGTTGTTTTCGTTTTTCTAACGATCATGATTATACTGATGCATGTACTGCATGCAGTTGTCCACGCATTTCGTCTTGATAAAGATGTATGTAAAGAACAGCAGAAAACTGAACATATGGGGGATGAAGACAAAACCTGCGGCGAAGTTATTGCCGCGGTCGCGGCAGCGGTTCGGGACAGGAAAGTAAACGGTGCATAACGCAGTCTGAATGCAGCGGCGGGCATACGACTGCCGCTGCATTTCCGTTTTGAATTGCAATTACTCGCTGAATGTTATACTCTGAGCCGTGCTGAATGCATGAGGCTTTATGAATTTTATCAGGAAAAATCGATCAGCGCAGCTGAAATCTGCCGCTGTCGTCAACAGAGCAGCACTTCCAATGTTCCAGCTTACGCTTCCCATTATTGGAGAAACGTTTTTCCGGACTCTTGTCGCATCTGCTGATACTCTAATGCTTAGTTCATATAAAGACAGTGCGGTTGCCGCTGTCGGTATGATGGGGCAGTATATTTTTTTTACGCAGCTTTTGTTCAATATTATCTGTACCGGTGCAAGTATTGTTCTTGCACAGTATATAGGTGCCGGCCGATCGGAAAAAGCCGAACGGGTAACGAAAGCGAGTACTGCGATGGCTCTGTATATTGCTGCCGCAGTTACATTATTCGGTATTCTTGCAACAAAGCCTTTGCTGTCCATGTACCGCATCGAAGACGACGTTCGTACGTTTGCAGCGGAATATTTCATTATTTTCGGCGGAATAGGAGCGTTTGCAACTGCGTTCAACATGCTTCAGGGGGCTGTGCTTCGTGCATACGGCTACACGAAAGACGCACTCATCGGCACTGTTTTTGCGAATATTATTAATCTGGCAGGAAATGCACTGGCAATATACGTTATTAAAAACGGATTTGAAGTCACGGGGACTGCATGGGCGTCCGTCGCATCTCAGGTTGTTTCCTGCTTCATTTATATGTACATGATACGGACTCATTCCGAAGTAAAGATGCCTCTTAAGGGATTGTTTAAGTTCGACAGGGAAAGCTACGTGACTGTTCTCAGAATTGGTATTCCGACTGCCGGGGAGAGTATAAGCTATAACGTCGCACAGATTGTTATTATGGCAATGGTATCGACGCTTGGTACGGCCTCGATGTCGGCTCTGGTATATGCACAGACAATTGTGCGTTATGTATATGTTCTGGCAAACTCAATTGGTGTTGCGGTTCAAATAAAAACGGGGTATTTTGTCGGTTCGGGAAAATCAGATACAGCATACATGAAAGTTTATAAATACCAGTTTATAGGTTCGTGCTGTTCTCTTGCCGTAATACTGATTATTAATCTGTTCAGTACGGAACTTATCTCGCTGTTTACGCATGATCCTGATGTTATATCCAGACTTAAAATATTACTTCGTATAAGTATCTATTACGAATTGGGTCGTTCAATGAATCTTATTACGATATCTGCGCTGAAAGGAAGCGGGGATGTAAAATTTCCGGTTTTTTACGGTATATGTTCAATGTGGGGAATAATGGTTGCAGGCAGCTGGTTTTTTGGGATGAAACTTGGTTACGGGCTTACGGCTGTGTGGTGGAGCATCGGAAGTGATGAATTTTCCCGCGGTGTCGTTATGGTGCTGCGCTGGCATTCAAGGCGCTGGATGAGCAAAGCTATCAGCTGATCGGTGTACTGTACCAGAGTTCTTTATTGTCCGAAAACGCAGTCTGTACCCTGCCACAGTTTTTCAGCCATGCAAGATATGAACGCAGTGTGCTTCCGACAAGACAGTACTGTTCAAAATTCATCGTACGCCGGTATCCGGTAAAGACTTTCTGCAGCAGTTTTTCAAATGTAACGGGTGTTGTGCACCAGCCGGTGATGTTATCGGCGACGGAAAGGACGTTTGCTTTATTCAGTGCTGCAAGTTCCCTGATGTCGTTTACCGGTATGACGTGTGACGGAACGAACAGCGCCGCTTTCATGGCAGCGATTTTTTCGAGAGTGCTGACATATGCTTCTGCGTCATACAGAAATGTAATTCCGTATCGTTTCAGTATTACCTCACTGCAGATGCTGTCGGCAGGAAAAATAATATCGTCGCTTGTACGTATTCCAACCATATCAAAAAAATGACCGGGCAGCGGAATAATTTCCAGTCCGGAAGGGATATTGCCTGTCATTTCCTCTGCTGTGCACTGAGCTGCCATCATCCCTCTGCCTCTGATGCTTCTGCTCGGATATCCTCCGTATGAGATTGACGGATGTACGACCGGATGTTGTATAAGCGCGGCTTCAAGCCCGTGTGCAAAAATACTGCAGCCTGTCTTCTGTTGAAGCCAGCTGCAGCCTCCTGAATGATCAGGATGCGAGTGAGTAACGACAATGCCCTTCAGGCTCCATTTATGTGCTGCAATGATATCAAATATAAGCTCCGCGGCAGTATCACTGTAGCCGCTGTCTATGAGCCATGCATCCGTTCCGTCCAGATAGATACCTACCCGTGCAGGGTTCTCAATATAATAGGTATGTTCTCCTGCCTGAATAAGGTCAAACATTGCCGCATCCGGAAAAGTCACGCGTAATATTTTTTGCCCACGTACCTTTCAGGTAATGATGAACAATTACCGGCATTTTTTCGAATTCGTCAAGATACAGTACAAAGTATACAAGAATCGGCGGAAGATGAAATACAAATGCGCACAGCAGTCCGAGTGGTACGGAAACACACCACATGGAAATTATATCGAGAATAAAACCAAATTTAGCGTCTCCGCCGGCCCTGAAAATACCGCATATCATGACAGTGTTAATTGCCGCTCCTACTATTGAGCATGCATTGATATATACCATCGTACCCAGAAAACTTGTTGCCTGAGGTGTAAGAACCGCAATTTTAAATACAAGCGGCCGGCATAACACCATCAGAATGCCTCCGAGTACACCTGCCGCAATTGTGCTGCGGCAGAGACGCGATGCATCTTTTTTTGCATTTTCCAGATTTCCTGACCCCATCTCTTTACCTATGAGGATAGCTCCGCCGTATGCCATTCCGAAGCAGAGGACAGAAGCCAGATTGCGGGCAACGTTGACGACAGAGTTTGCCGCAACAATATCTTCTCCAAGATGGCCCATAATTACTGAATACATGGAAAATGCAGCTCCCCATACAAGTTCATTACCGAGCGCAGGGAGTGAAAACCGTGAGAAATCATTAAGCAGCAGTTTATTGCGTTTCAGAATAACAGCCGGAGTAAGATGAATACCTTTGACATACAGAGAAGCTGCGGTTGTCAGTATGAGTTCTATTACACGTGCAATCGTTGTTGCCAGTGCTACACCTTTTATTCCGGAACGCGGAATGCCGAAAAGTCCGAAAATGAAAACTGCGTTAAGAAATACATTGAGAATGAGCGCACTTGCCGTAAGTGCAGTGACCAGTTTTACATGTTCGATGCTTTTTAATACTGCCTGAAAGATCTGTGAAATTGAGAGCAGGAAATATGAAAAACTTACGATACGCAGATATTCTGCTCCTGAAGAAATGAGCGCTTCATCGTTAGTAAAGATGCGCATGAGATTCCGGGGGAACATAAAAGCCGCAATGGTAAAAATGATTCCTGTGGTACAGGATAACCGCATGGCTATGCCGGTGAGTGTTTCAATTGAGTCCGAGTCCTTTTTCCCCCAGTATTGGGCGGTTAACATGATAAGTCCCGACGACATTCCGGTGAAAAAAAGCATAAGTACAAATTGTATCTGGCCTGCAAGCGATACCGCCGCTATTGCAGTCTGTCCGACATAACCGAGCATTATAACGTCTGCGGAGCCGACAGCGGCCGTTATCAGGTTTTGAAGTGCAATAGGCCCGACTAAAATAAAAAGTGCATGGTAAAAATTCCGTACATCCGGTGATTGTGCAGGTATCAAAGTTCTCATGGGGAAAAATATATCATATTGCTTTGAAGAATACTACAAACAGATTTTGACATGCAGCGGCAGACACTGCATAATAAAATGCAACCTTTTTATATCCGGTGTGTCTAATATATATAATCAGCTGGATTTTTTTTATAAGGAACTGATAAATGGTATTGTACAAAGAATTTGTTGAAAACGCCCGTGAGTATACGGACTATGATGATTTGAAAAAGAATTTTAAAATCAGGATACCTGCAAATTTTAATTTTGCGTATGATGTTGTTGACCGCTATGCAAAAGATGATCCGCAAAAACGTGCACTTGTCTGGTGTGATGATTCAGATGAAGAACATATTTTTACGTTTTCGGATATATCGGAAATGTCAAAACGGACTGCAAATTTTCTTGCCGCACAGGGAATAAAAAAAGGTGATGCGGTAATGCTTATTCTTCGCCGCCGTTACGAATTCTGGTGGTTCATTATTGCACTGCACCGTATCGGAGCTATAGTTGTTCCTGCAACAGACCAGCTGCTGGCAAAAGACATAGAATATCGTAACAATGCTGCCGAAATAAAGATGATTGTTTCGTTTGACGAGCCGGGGGTTCAGAAGGAAATTGAAAAATCTCTTGGATCGTCGCCTACTGTAAAAACACTTGTGACAGTTGGTCCCGACCGCAGCGGCTGGATTAATTTTCACAGTGTCTGCGATACATATAAAGCTGATTTTCCGCGTCCGTCGGGAGAAGCTGCGACAAATAATGAAGACATTATGCTGTTGTATTTTACTTCAGGCACATCCGGATATCCGAAAATGGTTCAGCATAACTTTGTATATCCGCTCGGACATATAGTTACTGCAAAGTACTGGCAGAACGTTGTGGACAACGGTGTGCATCTTACCGTTGCCGAGACAGGATGGGCAAAAGCCGTATGGGGTAAACTTTACGGGCAGTGGCTTGCCGGTTCTGCAGTTTTTGCATACGACATGACAAGTTTTAAACCGGATAAGATGCTCCAGAAAATTTCTCATTATAAGATAACGACGTTTTGTGCACCTCCGACCGTATACCGGTATCTTATCCGGCAGGATTTAAAAAAATATGATTTATCGGCGCTTACGTATTGTGTAACAGCCGGCGAAGCTCTTAATGCGGAAGTGTATAATAAATTTTATGAACAGACCGGAATCAGAATGTTCGAAGCATACGGACAGACGGAAGCTACGGTGATTGTCGGTAACTTCCCCGGTATGACGCCAAAACCGGGTTCAATGGGAAAACCTGCTCCCGGATACGATGTTGATATCATTGATGTAGACGGTAAAAAGTGTAAAGCCGGAGAAACAGGCGAAATTGTAATTCATGTCGATAAAGGCAGACCGTTCGGTCTTTTTGCCGGATATTATCGCGACGTTTCACTTACTGCTGCTGCGTTCGACAGCGGACTGTATCACACCGGAGACACCGCCTACTTTGATGAAGACGGATACATCTGGTTTGTGGGACGTACCGATGACATTATCAAGAGTTCCGGTTACCGCATCAGTCCGTTTGAAGTTGAAAGTGTGCTTATGCAGCATCCGTCGGTTCTGGAATGTGCCGTCACCGGCGTCGAAGATCCGAAACGGGGACAACTTGTAAAGGCAACAATCGTACTTAACAAAGGATATAAACCGGGGAAGGATCTTGAAATTGAACTTCAGGACTATGTAAAGCATCAGACAGCCAGTTATAAACATCCGCGTATTATAGAATTTGTAAAAGAACTGCCAAAAACAATAAGCGGAAAAATCAGGCGCGTCGAAATTCGTGAAAAAGATAACGGTACCGCTCCTAAAAAACCGAACAGAAACGATCTCTTCCTTATTTCAACTCTGAAAGTTTGACATATTGACGGAAAATGTCATCCTAGGTACACTAAGGATAACACTGAATAATGCACAGATCATTATTCAGTGTTATTCGTATGAAGGGGATAAAACCCTGCTGCGATATTTTGTGCCTTGGAGTTTATAATGTCACAACGACGTGTAGTTATTACCGGTCTTGGCGCTGTTACGCCGCTTGGAAATACGGTTGAAGAAACATGGGCTGGTATTCGTTCCGGAAAAAGCGGAGTAGGGCCTGTTACTCTTTTTAATGCAGCCGATTATTCTGTAAAAATTGCAGCAGAGGTAAAAAATTTTTCGCTTGACGCATATGACGTTGATCACAAGCTTATTCGTAAAATGGCGCGGTTTACGAAATTTCTTACGGCCGCATGTATTCAGGCTGTACACGATGCCGGCTACGACAATACAACCTTCGGCCAGGATAATTCAGGAATTATTACAGGAATAGGAATAGGCGGATTTGATGCGCTTGAAAGCGGTTTTACCCGATACTGTGATCCTAAGTTCGGTCCAAACCGGGTTCCTCCGCTAACCGCTCCGATGATGCTTGAAAATGAAGCAGCGGCAAACGTAAGCATGCTGCTGGGTATTCATGGTCCGGTCTGGACACTTTCCACTGCCTGTGCATCAGGAACTGATTCTCTGGGGCTTGCAATGGATATGATACGCAGCGGACGCGTTGACATCTGTCTGGGCAGCGGAACGGAAGCGTGCATTACAGGTTTCGGAATCAGCTGTTTTCAGGTACTGCAGGCTCTTGTTTCTACGTTCAACGACGATCCTCAGAAAGCGAGTCGTCCGTTTGACAAAAAACGCAACGGCTTTGTTATGGCGGAAGGTTCCGCTGTCCTTGTACTGGAAGAGCTTGAACATGCAAAAAAACGCGGTGCGCACATTTATGCAGAACTTGCCGGTTACGGAGCTTCGAGTGATGCATATCATATTACCGCACCAACTCCTGATGGTTCCGGCGGTGCACTCTGTATTACACGGGCCCTTCAGGACGCAGGTGTAAAACCGGAGGATGTGCAGTATTACAATGCTCATGGAACGTCCACGCAGGCTAATGACGAAGCTGAAACAAAAATGATAAAAACAGCGTTCGGCAGCCACTCGTATAAAATGAAGATATCGTCGACAAAAAGCATGACGGGACATATGATTGGAGCGGCAGGAGTTATAGAAGCCCTCTTTTGCGTAAAAGCCATTAACGATAACTTCTTTCCTCCCACGATTAATCTTGACAATCCAGATCTTGAACATGGTTGCGATCTTGACTATGTACCTAATAAGGGTGTTGAAGGCAGGATTGACGTAGCAGCGAGCGCCTCTCTGGGATTCGGCGGTCATAACGGATGCGTCGTAATAAAGCGGTATAATGCGTAAATCAGGGGCGCGCTGGTTGAATCCCCCGGGACTTTATCAGCAGCTCTGTTATTTTCTTTTTTTGGAGAACCTACATGATTATTAAACCTATGGTAAGAAGCAGTATCTGCATCAACGCGCATCCGGCCGGATGTGCAAAAGATACAGACGATCAGATTGCGTACGTAAAGGCGCAGAAAGCAAAACGCGGAACAAAAACTTCAAAAGAGGGCGGTAAAGGTCCGAAAATGGTACTCGTTCTCGGCTGTTCGACAGGATACGGACTTGCAAGCCGTATTTCAGCAGCGTTTGAGTACGGGGCTGATACAATCGGTGTTTCGTTTGAAAAGCAACCGACTGAAACAAAAGGCGGCACGCCCGGCTGGTATAACAACATGGCGTTTGACCGTGCTGCAAAAAAGGACGGGCTTATATCTGTTACAATGAATGCTGACGCATATGCAGATGAAACACGTGCACACATTATTGAAGAAGCCAAAAAACTGGGCCGGAAATTCGACCTGATTATTTATAGTCTTGCCAGTCCTGTCCGTACTGATCCTGATACGAAAGTATTGTACAAATCAGTTATAAAACCACAGGGAAAGACGTACAGTGGAAAATGCATTGATATCATGACACAGACGCTTAAAGAATCTTCCGCAGAGCCTGCAACAGACGAAGAAATAGCAAGTACCGTTAAAGTTATGGGCGGAGAAGACTGGCGGCGCTGGATTAAACAGCTTACGGAAGCAGGTGTCCTTGCAGAAGGCTGCCGTACCGTTGCGTACTCGTATATCGGACCGGAACAGACACATCAGATTTACCGTGACGGGACAATCGGTATGGCTAAAAAAGATCTGGAGCAGGCTGCCCGTGATCTGGACGGACAGATGAAAGCTTTCGTCGGAGGAGCTGCCTATGTATCTGTTAATAAAGGACTCGTTACGCGTTCCAGCGCAGTTATTCCTGTTATTTCTCTGTATCTTTCTATTCTCTTTAAAGTGATGAAAGAGAAGGGAACGCATGAGGGCTGTATTGAACAGATGGAACGGCTTTTTGCAGAACGTCTGTATACGGGAGCTGACAATGCCGCCGGTACTGTTCCGACAGACAGCGGTCACCGGATCCGCATTGATGATTTAGAGATGGATCCGGAAGTTCAGAAAATCTGTACACAGCGTATGGAATCTGTGACACAGGAAAATCTGACGTCATACTGCGATCTTGAAGGGTATAAACACGACTTCCTTGCTACAAACGGTTTTGATGTGGAAGGCGTTGATTATGAGAAAGATGTTCAGCGTATGGATGTCATAGACTGACATGGTGAACTGATTCTGACAGGCTCCGGTATATCCCCGGAGCTTTTTTTAAGTATCCAGTTTTCCCATAGCGGCAAGAATAACAGACGCTGCAACAGTAGCTGCCGTTTCTGTCCGCAGAATGCGTTGTCCCATCGAACACCTCGTCCAGTCTGCATCTTCGAGTTGCACACGTTCTCTGTCGGACCATCCCCGTTCGCTTCCAATTGCCGCCATAACGGATTCGTCAGCCTCCTCCGCAGCCTTTACGGGGTGTGCTGCAAGAAATCCGGTAAGCGTGCATGATGCCCGGACGTTGTCCAGCGCAATTTTTATTTTACCGTTTGATTGTACGGCGTCCAGACATTCTGCAAGTGTTTTATGCAGAAATAATCCGGGAACGTGCGTGCCTGCCGCCTGTACGGTTCCGTCAAGCAGCATCTGATATGCGGCACCCCGTTCGACAAGGGACGACTGCATATATGATTTTTCGCCAAGTTCAGTTCCCGTCAGGTGTACTGCGCATACTCCCAGTCCCGCAATATCCCGCAGAAGACGTTTTAACTGAATCGGACGGGGAAAGCCGATTATAAGTGTAAGCGGATAAAGTGGTTTGCCGTCAGTTTCCGGATTGAATGTAAAAGAAATTGTTCCTTCTGAGTCTGCCGTACTGCCGGTAATTTCCGTTATAGTTGCAGTTCCTGCCATTCCCCCTATGATTCCGGCTGAAAACGTATCTCCGGTTTTCTTATGAAGAATTTTAATAATATGTACGCCGCGTTCATCGCGGACCGGAAGTGGTTTATTAATTTCATCCTGCGTAAAAAGACAGATATTCATTCTTGTAAGTATACCATTCATGACTGTCTGATAAAAGAGTATGTTTTTAAGACTGTTTCTCATAACAAAAGATTATGAAGGAAGTATGAAACGATAAAGACTCTGCAGTTATTGTTTGTGTATACGAATACGGAGGTATTTTATGACAAAGAAATACAGTGCAGTAATTTTTATTTTTGCTGCATCGCTTGTTGTTCCCCTGGGGGCGTTTGCATCAGGCAGAAAGGATGTTGTACCGGAGAATAATACGCTGCAGGAAATACCGGAAAACAGACATGGTCCCGGTATGATGCACGAACCGGGACAGAAAAAAACTGCAGTACTTTCCGGTGAACTGACGGTCGATGGAAAATCGGTAATTGTAAAAGATAAAGACCTTGATTCAGTAAAACAGGGACAGAATGTCGTTCTTGTATTAAACGGCGGGAAACTTACGCTTTCCGGTGTTATACTGTCAAAGAAAGGTGATTCACCGGATGCGGATCAGAGCAATTTTACCGGTATGAATGCAGCAGCTCTCGCGTCGTCGGGAGGTCAGATAAAAATGGAAAATGTACAGATATCCTCAGAAGCAGACGGAGCCAACGCAGTATTTGCTTCAGGAGCAGATTCTCTTATTACGGTGACAGGTCTCAAAGTGTATACAAATGGTAATTCATCAAGGGGACTTGATGCAACATATGGCGGTACCATAAACGCTGAAGATGTTGATATTGCTTCTCTGCTGTTCTGCCGGTATATTTTACAGACAGAACAGTGAGAGGCACATAATGAAAGACGAAAATACACCTGCACAGACAATGATCAATACCGTATGCGGTGTAAAAAGGAATGAACGTGTTCTTATCATTGCGAATCCGGAAACAGATGGTATTGCACAGAAGTTGTTTGAAGCTGCCCGTGCGGTTAGAGCACGTCCGGTACTGATATTTCAACCGGCAAAAAAATCTTTCGATAACGCAGCTCACGAAGTACTTGCAGCAATCGCATCAAATCCCGACGTATGCCTTTCGATTTCTGCAGTAAAACTGGGAAAGGATCCGGAAGGTATTGCGCATCCGTATAAAGACGACCGCAATATCGAATATGATCATATTTTCGACTATCTGCTGTACGGCAAAAAATCAATACGTGCGGTCTGGACACCGGGCATTACACCGTCAATGTACGAACGTACCGTACAAATTGATTATGAGGAACTTGCCCGCCGGTGTACCGTGCTTGAAGGTCTGTACGAGAATGCAGTAAGTGTGCATGTTACAGCTCCGGGAGGAACTGACGTAACAGTACCTGTTAATGGAAGAAAAGTACTCTGCGACAACGGCGTTTTTTCACGGCCTGGTACAGGAGGAAATATTCCTTCTGGTGAAGTTTTTATAAGCCCGGTCGTGGGTACAGGAAATACCAGGAATCAGCATACAACAGTATGCGGAACTTCAGGTACCATTGTATTTGACGGTTCCATGACTTTCGGTGACGGGGATGCGCTTCTTAAAACTCCGATTACGGTGCATGTCGACGAAGGTTTCGTTAAGGAAATTACAGGCGGAAGTGAAGCTCTCCGTCTGGAAAAAACAATACATGATGCAGAAACAAACGCAGTCAGTATGGAAAAAGAAGGCAGACTGCCGGCGGGAATGGGTTCTGTATACAGCCGCAATGCACGGAATATCGGAGAACTTGGTATAGGACTTAATCCTTCCGCCGTTATAACCGGTAATATGCTTGAGGATGAAAAAGCGTTCCGTACATGCCATTTTGCAATCGGTGAAAATTACGACAGCGATGCTCCCTCACTTATTCATCTTGATGGAGTTGTCCGGGATCCTACAATCAGTATTACCTATGCAGATAGTTCAAGAAAGATTATTCTCCGGTCAGGAGAGATTCAATTTTAAAAGGGGCTTATATGTACGTAGCTTTGTCTTTTGATGACGGGCCGAATACGGTAACGACACCGCATATTCTGGATATACTTGAAAACGAACATGTTCCGGCATCGTTTTTTCTCATCGGGCAGTATATCACAGAGGAATCTATCCCTGTTATAGAGCGGGAACTGTCTCTTGGCTGTGATATAGAGTGTCATTCATGGACTCATTCCGATATGACGAAAATGACGAAAGATGCGATACAGGATGAAATTGTACGTACGTGCAGTTTAATTAAGAAAATTACCGGTACCGCTCCCTCGTTTTTCCGTCCTCCGTATATCAGCGTAAACGATACACTGTACGACGCCGTTCATCTGCCGTTCATCTGCGGAATGGGTGTAGAAGACTGGGTGGCGGACGTCTCTGCTGCGGAACGGGCTGCACGTGTAATCAACGGTGTAAAAGACGGGACGATTGTGCTGCTTCATGATTTTTCGGGAAATATAAATACCGTGGAAGCTCTCAAAACAATTATACCGTCCCTGCGGAAGAAAGGGTATACGTTTGTTACCGTACCACAAATGTTCAGTCTGTACGGAGTAAGTCCTGACCAGCCGCATAAAATATGGACATACGTAAAACAATAATAAAGGACTGGTACTGTGGAAAATCAGACAGCTTTGTCATATGAAGAACCATTACTACTTGTAAAA
>JALNVF010000067.1 GCA_023231445.1 Treponema sp.
GAAAAAAGCGGAGGGAAGAAAGTTACATATAAGAATTGAATAGACAACAGAAATAATAGCCGCTATAAGAACATTTATTACCAAAGGATCATTATAATCGATTCGAATCTTTGATGCTCTGTCTATATATATGGTAAGCCAGACAAGAAAAGCCGCAAGTACAAAGTTAAGTATTATGTATGCCATTCTAGTAACCTACCTTCGCGACCATCATCGTCACGTCGTCATGCAGTTTTTTATCCCCATTATATTCCATAACAAGATTTACAATATCGTCTACAAACTGCTGAGGCTGTTTTGCTGCACCTGTCTGTAGTGTCTGTTTGTATATCTCCGTATCCCCAAGCTCTACACCGTTATCGTCCATAACTTCAGATACACCGTCTGTTGCCATAAGAATTGTATCTCCCCGGAACAACCGTTGTTCTGCTACATGAATATCCCCCATATCAATAATACCGACCAGACTCGCATTGGAAGAAAGCGGTTTAATACGATAACCGTCAGGAGAACGTGATAAAACAATTGGATCTGACATGGAGGCATTTATATAACGTATCGTCATTTTCTGGGTATCGATAATACCAAGAAAAAGAACCGTATACTTATCCTGAAGACTCATTCCCTTTATAGCTTTATCCACTTCGTGAATAACATTAACAAGATCTTCTTTATTCTCGATGATCTTTACGGTATTCATCACCAATCCCATAATAAGGGCGGCCGGAAGACCTTTACCTGAAACATCCCCAAGCATGAGTAAGGTCTTATGCTTATCAACGGGAAGAACCGAATAATAATCACCCGAAACATTTACAAGCGGACGGAAATATGCAGCAAGCTTAAGGCCTGCGATATTCGGCATCGTCTGAGGCAGGAACGAACGCTGGGTATCAGCAAGCTGCTGCCATTCTTTTGTAAGACCGGAAATCTCAGAAAGATTGGCAATTGTTTTTGCCCTTGACTGGAACCGTGTGAATTCTTCAAACAGCTGATCGTAGATGTCAAGATCAAAAAGTTTCGTATAACGGCAGAATACATAAAAATGCTGTTTGTCAGAGGAGATAAAAAATCCGCGTGCTACTTTATATGAAGAAACAATCCCCAGTGAATCATCTATAAAATAGGTGCCGTTACCCCAGGTAACGGGAAAATTCAAAGCAAGTTTGTCACGTACTTTTATTGATGAAGAAATCCGGTTCGGACTGTTATACAAAATATAATTTTTTTCACAGTCAACAAAGAGAACAGAACAGTCTGCTATAATCTCCAGACTGTCGGCTATCGCTTTATAAAAATCATCAAGAGAATAACAAAAACGAAGTTTATTGATAAAATCAACAAGATAATGAGTTTCGCTTTTATCAAATACCTGTCTGCGCAGATAATTACGTAACGAACCTCGTATCACATCTCCGTTTATGAGCAGTATTATTAATATAACAGCCGGTACACCGACAAGAATTGAAACTGATCTGTCCGTCAATGAATCCGGAACAAGAATCATCGACAAGACAGCAAAAAGAACAAGAACGACTGCATATACAGATATGATTATTACTTTCTTGCGTATCTTATACATATTTACCTCAAGTATTTAGAGAATAAAGCTCTTTCAGTATACCATACTATCGGCAGATTTTGGGAAAAAATATATGTTTATCAGTCATTCTATCGATTTAATGAAGACAACGGAATAAGCTGCGGTGTCGTAGTTGCATTTTCAAGCCGGAGATATTGTTCCAGAAGCTCTTTCTCCTGAGAATTGAGACGCGTCGGTATCTGTACAACAATCTTTACATACAGATCACCGCGACGGGATGAACCCGTAAACGGGACTCCTTCATTTTTTATGCGAAGCAGCTTACCGTTTGACGTTCCTGCCGGAATTTTAAGACTAATCTGTTTACCGTCAAGAGACGGAACTGTTATATCACAGCCGAGTGCTGCCTGTGCCATGGATATAGGTACCGCACAGTATAAATCCTGACTCTCGCGCTCAAAGAACTGGTCTTCTTCAACATGAATAACAACAATAAGATCGCCGGCAGGACCTCCGTTTGTACCTGCATCCCCCTGATGAGGAATTGCTATACGCTTGCCGTTATCAACACCGGCCGGAATAGTAAGTGTCATCATCTTACTCTTTTCCTGAACACCCGTTCCGTGACAGGAAGCACACGGTTTATCTATAACAGTACCGGTACCATGACAGGTCGGGCATGTCTGCTGCACGGCAAAAAAACCGGCACTGCGGCGGATCTGCCCCGTTCCCTGACAAGTAGGACATGTCTTACGACTTGAACCGGAAGCTCCTCCCGTTCCATGACAGGAATCGCAAACTTCATTATGTTTGAAGCGTATTTCAGCTTTAGTACCGAATACCGCATCATGAAAAGATATGTCAAGATCATAACGGAGACTTGCACCTTCCGCTGCACCTCCTGCATTCCGGGAAGACGAGCTTCCGCCGAAACCGCCGCTTCCGCTGCCGAACAAATTGTCAAATATATCGCCGAAGCCGCCACCCATTCCTCCGAACAAATCACTGAAATCGTGGAATGCATGAGAATATTGAGCACCGCCGGCACCGGCATCCGCACCATCAACACCTGCAAAGCCGTACTGATCATAAAGCGGACGTTTTTTCGCATCAGAAAGCACTTCATACGCTTCTGTCGCTTCTCTGAATTTTTCCTCTGCACTCTTGTCGCCGGGATTGCGGTCAGGATGATATTTTATTGCAAGCTTGCGGTACGCTTTTTTTATTTCATCAATAGACGCACTTTTTTCTACACCGAGTACTTCATAATAATCACGTTTTTCCGCCATAGTTTTCTAACCTTATATCCGTTTTTACTAAAATATGAAAAAGTATAACATAAAAAATACCCCCGCCGCAATGGACGGGGGATTTTCATACCCGTTACACGCGGATATTATTTTTTATCATCATCATGAACTTCGTACTCAGCATCATCGGCTTTACCTTTGTCAAAGCCGGCTTTCTTTTCAGAAGTATTTTGTGCATTCTCATCACCTGCGGGTCCATTCTGCGGACCAGCAGAAGCATTTCCCTGTGCTGACTGCTGTTTGTACACTTCCTCTGCAATTTTATAAGAAGCCTGTTTCAGAGATTCCGTCTTAGCTTTTATTTCCTCAACGTTGTCACCTTCCATAGATTTCTTAAGTGCCGCGACAGCATCGGTAATAGCCTGTTTGTCTGCAGCGTTTACTTTATCACCGAGATCCTTCAGCGTTTTCTCAGTCGCATAAATAAGACTGTCAGCTTCATTGTGAGCGTCAATACTCTCGCGTTTTGTCTTATCAGCAGCCGCGTTCGCCTCTGCATCCTTAACCATACGCTGGATTTCATCCTCACTCAGACCACTTGAAGAAGTAATCTGGATATGCTGTTCCTTGCCGGTACCAAGATCTTTTGCAGAAACATGCACAATGCCGTTTGCATCAATATCAAACGTAACTTCAATCTGCGGAACACCGCGGGGAGCTGCAGGAATACCTACCAGATCAAAACGTCCGAGCGTTCTGTTCTGGTCTGCCATCTCGCGCTCTCCCTGAAGAACGTGAATCGAAACAGCAGTCTGACCGTCAGCCGCAGTAGAGAAAATCTGACTCTTCTTTGTAGGAATAGTCGTATTGCGCGGAATAAGCCGTGTGAAAACTCCGCCCATTGTTTCTATACCAAGAGAAAGAGGTGTTACATCAAGAAGCAGAACGTCTTTAACATCTCCTCCGAGAACACCACCCTGAATGGCAGCACCTACTGCGACAGCTTCATCCGGATTGACCGAACGGTTGCCTTCCTTACCGAATATATCCTTAACAATCTGCTGGACTTTCGGCATACGGCTGGAACCACCGACAAGCAGAATTTCATCTATTTTATCAGCGGCAATGCCCGCATCAGCCATTGCTTTTTTGCACGGCTCTTTTGTTGCTTCAAACAAGTCAGCCGTCATAGCTTCAAACTGAGCGCGCGAAAGTGTCTTCTGCAGATGTTTCGGACCTGCTGCATCTGCAGTTATAAACGGCAGATTTATATCAGCTGTAGTCTGGGCAGAAAGCTGGATTTTTGCATTTTCAGCAGCCTCACGCAGACGCTGCATAGCCATAGCATCTTTTGAAAGATCAATACCGCCGTTATCCTTCTTAAATTCGTCGACAAGCCAGTTAATCACGCGGCGGTCCCAGTCATCACCACCAAGCTGAGTATTACCGTTTGTTGATTTTACTTCAAAAACGCCATCACCGAGTTCAAGAATGGAAATATCGAATGTACCGCCTCCGAGATCGTAGACAGCAATCGTTTTTTCCTGTTTCTGATCCTTATTAAAACCGAAAGCAAGCGAAGCAGCAGTTGGTTCATTGATAATGCGTTTTACATCAAGCCCTGCAATTTTACCTGCATCTTTAGTTGCCTGTCGCTGTGCATCGTTAAAATAGGCAGGAACGGTAATAACAGCTTCTGTTACCGGCTGTCCAAGGTAATCCTCGGCAGTCTTCTTCATTTTCTGAAGAATAAACGCGCTGATTTCCTGCGGGCTGTACTGTTTCTTTTCGCTGTTCTGATCAATTTCAACACGGACATCTTCACCGTGATCAAGTACTTTATAAGGAAGGCGTGTAGCTTCTCCCTGAAGTTCATTGTAACGGTGTCCGATAAGACGTTTTATAGAATAAACTGTATTCTTAGGATTCGTTACCATCTGGTTTTTTGCAGGGAGTCCGACAATCCGGTCCCCTTTTGTCGTAAATCCGACGATAGACGGAGTCGTACGTCCGCCTTCAGAGTTCTGAATAACTACCGGTTCTCCGTTTTCCATAACGGCGACGCAAGAGTTTGTCGTTCCAAGGTCAATCCCTATGATCTTTCCCATAATGTATATCTCCTCGCTATGTACTATAATTAAGAAACTGTTCAGGTTTCTCTAAATCACTGTTTTTTTTCCGGTTCTGCATCCGGTTTCTTTTCTTTATCATCTGCTGTCTTCACGGAACCGTCGGGCATGGACACCATTACTTTTGCATGCCGGATAACTTTATCCTTCAGCTTGTATCCCTTTAAATATACTTCCTTCAAAACAGGTTCGGCAACAGGTTCCTGTACACTTCCTATAGCCTGATGTTCATCAGGATTAAATTTGTCACCGGCAGCTCCGTAACTTGACAGGTTGTATTTATCTTCAAGCAGTTTTACAAGACTGCTGCTGATCATCTTTACCCCGTCTGCGATAGATTTTACATCTTTCGCACTGGAAGCCGCATCAACTGTACGATCAAAATTATCAAGACTGTCAAGCAGATCCTGAAGCAGACTTTCGTTTGCATAATCGTACGTATCCTGCTTCTCTTTCATCATACGTTTGCGGTAGTTGTCAAAATCCGCAGCACGGCGAAGTACCTGATCTTTCAGGTCTGCATTCTCTTTTGTGAGCCCATCAATCCTGCGCGTAAGCTCCGCAATTTTGTCTTCCTGCTTTTCAGCGTCAGTTTTTTCTATCGGCTGCTCATCTTTTCCGACACTCGTATCAGCAGCGGCAGTTTTCAAATCTTCGACGGATGCATTGTCCGCTTTCTGTTCCTGCTTTTCTGCCTGATCTTTTTCAGAATCGCTCATTTATTTATCACCTGTAAAATTGTTTACTATGAAGATACTAACATAAAGAGGACAACGTCAAGAAAAAGGACAAAAAAAGCAGGAAACTTGCGCTTCCTGCTTTTGTTGATTTCTAATTCCCTGACCGGCCAGTGTTATTTTTTAGCACCAGAGTTGTCAGCAGGTTTTGTTCCTGCAGCCGGCTTTTTGTTTCCTTTTGCCATAATCTCTACCTCCACATATCTATAGATATTTAGTGTTGGCATGTTTTATTGCGGAAACGGACTTATGATCCGTCGGGCTACATAAAGCAGCACATCGCATCAACACAACTAATATATGCACAATTAAAAAAAATTGCAAGTGAAAAATGTATATTTCAAATATGTCTGTTAAGTATTTCCATCCGGCGGCAGAAATCGTTCCAGTCCATGAAAGTACTCACTATGGCCTGCTGCATTTTCGGTGGAATATTCTGTCCGGGACGCCCGTTCCTCATGTCTACCGCAAAAACATACTTTTCGTCATACGTAAGATATGAAAAAAGAATCGTGATATATGTCATATTATCAAGTTTCGGTGTCGACCTGATATAATCTATAATAGCATATACAAGCAGAAAAAATTTTACGTTACGGTTCTGTTTTTCCTGAATTTCTTTAGCAGATGGCAGTGGATTGTCGGAAACATCACCATTTTTTACGGTCATGCACAGTCTGTCGTACAGTTTTTTCAAAGCTGCCGTATCACGGGTATTCTGCATATTCTGTTTCAGAACTGCGTCGATATACCGGAAAAACAACACCTGTGCGTCATCACCTTCTTTCTCTTTTATTGAATTATTGAGCGTAAGGATAAGCCCCACAAAACTGGCAAAAGAAAAAAAAGGTCCGGCTATTCCTGCAAGATATAAACCAAAATTTCCCCAGTCTGCATTATCATGTGAAAAGCCTCCGCGAAAAACAAGAGTATAGACAAGCAGCGGTATTCCGAATCCCACTGCAAGTGATATAAAAATAAGTCCGACAAAAACAGAACCGGAATCCCCAAATATACGGTACGTAAACGAATTGCGCCTGTCCCTGCCGGAGTTTTTTTTGTTCGTTTTAGCTTTAATCTTATGATTATGTATACTATCGTTCATACAACTCGCCGGAAATTAATTATATCTATAAAACAAAAATATAACTACACCTGCATTCTGTCGGAAAACCGTACAGAGATCTTCTACGGGATATCAGCACTACCGAATCCTGATGGAAGAGGAGCCGTTACGACAACCGGCAAACCAGTCACCGGATGAGGAAAAACAAGTGACTGTGCATGTAAAAAAATACGTTCAGCTGCAGGGCCTCCGTACAGTTCATCCCCCATAATCGGCATTCCAAGTGACGACAGATGCACACGTATCTGATGTGTCCGGCCGGTAAGCGGACGTGCTTCTATATACTGAACTCTGATACCATCAAACATTCCTTCGCCAAGCAGCGTAAAATCAGTGTGAGCATGAAGTCCCCCCTGACTTTCCGGCACAATGCCCCACTTTCCTGCTCTGCTTTTCACCGTTATTCTTCCAATGGAATCATCAACAAAAAATTCTTTCCCGGAAATATTTCCTCTGCGAACAACAGCACGGTACATTTTATGCGCTGTATGCTGTTCGAACATCTCATGTACAGGACCATTTACCATCCGCTGCTTCGTAAAAAGCAGTACACCGCTTGTTCCGCGGTCAAGACGGTGCATAATACCTGCATACGGCGGATTTCTGAGTTCCGGTTTTTCAGACCACAGCCAGCGCACAACAGCATCATGCATGTTGTCCCGATGCTCCGTGATTGTTGCTTCTGTGGGAAAACGTGCAGGTTTATTCACTACGATTATTACATCGTCTTCATATAATACAGCACTCTTTGTCACTTCAAATTTTATATCGTCCGGCTGCTTTTCATAAAAAAATTTTTCGTTGTCTATCGAGGCCTCTATTGAACTTCCGGGATAAAGAAGTTCGGCAGGAATACGACACTGACACCCATTAACCTGTACCGCCCCGGCAGTAATAAGACGGCGTATTTTAGAATTACTTATATCTCCTCTACTGAATTTCTGTATAAGAGGAGGCAGTTCTTCACGAAGCAGTATATCGAGACGGCATGTTTTTTTTGATTTAAAAGAAAAAATCTGTATCATAAAAATACCGGTTGCATTGTACAACCGGCATCATCACCTGTTCAAGTATTACTCTCTGCCATATGCCTGCTTACGGAACCGACGCGGAACAAATCACACAGCAGCTGACCGTCTATCGAATAAAAAATATTCTTTCCGTCCCGCCGATTTTTTATAAGACATGCGTCTCTGAGCAGTTTCAAATGATAGGATATTGCAGGCAGCGACATATCAAGATCTCTCGCAATATCGCACACCCGCTGTTCCTTCACAATAAGTTCATGTACAATCTTAAGCCGCGTTGCATCACTGAGCGTTTTAAATACCGATGCCAGGCGCTCCCATTTTTTCGTTTCCGAATATTCCGGAGCATGAAATTCGTTCAAATCAACATTAATTGCCATAGGTTATACTTCCATTCCGGCCTTTTTAAAATCTTCATTTTTACCAGGCTTATGGTTAACATTTTTATAATTCTCATAGTACTGTGCATGATGTTTCGGTTCTGCATCCCAGATACGCTGTGCTTCAGGAGCCCATTCATCTGCATACCCGCGGCACTTTCCGCATAAACTTTCCGCACTTTCTGGAGCCTGAAGATCAGTCGATTTTGCACCTGTCTTCTTTACCATTGCCTGAAGCAGCTCCGGATTTTCAAGCATCGGACACGGGCGCAGATGATTTTTGTTGAACGGCTGTCCTTCATGATATGCCATAAACAGCGGCTGCTGAAGGCACTCCAGTAATGTTTTTTCCTTTATATTAGCACCTGAATAATGAATGAATACGCAGGGTTCAACATCACCGTTCGCGTTGATATGGCAATAGTTACGCCCTCCGGCAATACAACCTCCGACAAATTCTCCGTCATTCTGGAAGTCCATTACAAAAATCTGTTTATCCGACTTCGGACTGCGGATTTCACGAATCCGCTTTATCATATATTCGCGCTGTTTAATGTCAGGAATAAGCTGAACATCAGCACCGGCACCAACCGGCATATAATTAAAATACCAGCTGTAACGGCAGCCGTTTTCAATAAGCAGGTCAAGAAATTCATCTGATGTAACCGTCTCACAATTCTTACTCGTATAACAGATAGATGTTCCGTAAAGCAGACCATGCTTTTTCATCCGCTGAAACGCGGCTATAACTTTATCGTAATCCCCTTCACCTCTGCGGCTGTCATTTACTTCCTGAAATCCCTCAAGGCTTATCGAAAACACAATATTACCAAGTTTCTGTACATCCTCACAAAACTGTTCGTCAATCAATGTGCCGTTCGAAAAAATATTAAACTCACAGTCATGATGCTTTGCGGCAAGTTTCAGAATGTCAGTTTTACGACAGAGAGGTTCTCCCCCTGTAAACATATAAAAATAGACACCGAGCGCCTTTCCCTGTGAAACAATACTGTCCAGCTGTTCGTACGTAAGATTAAGCTGATGACCATATTCTGCAGCCCAGCACCCGGTACAATGACAGTTACATGCACTCGTCGGATCAACAAGCATTGTCCACGGAATATTGCAGTGGTATTTTTCACGGTTTTTCCGTATCTGTTTTGTTCCATACCATGCAGACTCAAAAGCAAGATCCATAAATGCAGTCTTAATCACATTCGGATCAGCTTCATCAAGAAAACGGTATAAAAATTGATGCCATTTATTACCGGGATCGTTTATAACAGCCCGTCCTGCATCATATGTTCTGGGCTGAAACATTTTGCCGGCGATTTTCTGTGTCGTATTAATCATTTTCAGAAGTTCCGACGTTTTATCTTTTTGAAGATTTTTTATAACACCGTCTGCCGTTTTTCCCGTGATAAAACGGGCTACATTATGCGTTAATGACATAGTTCTACCAACCTCTTTTTTTATACCTACGATTAAGCAACTGTTTAATTAAATAATTACTTAATACAGTTAATGTACACCGTACTCTGAAAAAAAGCAAGAGCGTTTATTTTTTTTGACCAATTGGGACATAAAAAAACAGAATTTAAATGATTTTATAATCCGGACCGTCCGGCGTATAAAAGATTTTCACTTTAGATTCTTCCATACAGACATTTTCAGCAAAAGATAGTATATCGGATGATTCGGGCCCCAGCAGATCATCCGGATTGTACGCGGTGGTAACTACAGATTCTTCATTTTCGCCGGTAAGTCGTGAAAAAGCACCGTTAAGCATGACAATATCCCGGACAACCGGCATAAGTTCACTTTTTCCTTTTTCATCATACTTCGTACCAAGAAAAAGAAGCTGCATCTTTTCTATTTCTTTATGATTCACCTGTTCAGGTATAAATCCCGAACGGTAATTACAGTTTGAACCATGCTGCCATTCAGCAAAATCGGAGAAAAAACTTGAAGCAGAAATTTTCAGCGGCTGGAGTACAGGTAAAAACCACGGAACAGCCCGTCCTGCAGAATAAAATGTCCGGCATGCAAACGAAATATCCCTTGCATACCGGATGTCCTGTGCGGCAAATAAAGCAGTTGGTTTTACTGTTTGAACAGGAATATCCGCAGAATTCAGCATTTTTTCTACATTCTCAGTTTCAGGAAAATCAATATGATTCGGATACAGAGATACTGCAAAATCAAGACGATCACGGAACAGTTTAAACGAATCTCCCGGAACCGAGGCATAATCCATAATAAAACCAAACACAAGGCCTGTGTCGTTCATCATTCCGGCACGTCCTGCATACATCTTCTTGTCCAGCAGGCACGTCTTACCGTCATTCGAAACAGGATGAAACGGCATATCAATCGTACAGTTCATTTCAGATGCCTGTCTGCATACATCCCGGTCAAAAGCAGAAGCTTCTACACGTATTGTAAACAGCAGATCAGGACAATTCTTTTGTATTAATCTCATCATCCGCAGGATTCTTCCCCGGTCATTAGCTAAAATCCCGTCATGAACCGATAATTCGGTTATTCCCATGGAAGCGAATTCAGAAAGTTTTGACTCTATTTCATCTGCACTGAATTCATATTCGGTTTTACTCACAAAAGTTCTACTCCTGCTTTCCTGCATTCTTCTACACTGTTGTCCGGCCAGATGCTTACCTGTGTTTCACCGATATGTGCTTTACGAAGTAAAAACATACACAGGCGTGACTGTCCGATCCCGCCGCCAAGTGTCTGGGAAAATTCACCCGCAAGCAGTCTTCTGTGAAAATCAAGTTTTTCACGTTTTTCACATCCGCATTCATTCAACTGAGCCTTTAAAGAATCAGGCGTAACACGAATTCCCATTGATGAGAGTTCAAAAGCCGTCTTTAAAACGGCATTCCACACAATAATATCACCGTTAAGTCCCCTGTGTCCGTCACCGGTCTCTGTAATCCAGTCGTCATAGTCAGGAGCCCGTTCGTCATGAACTGTATCATCAGGCAGTCTGCCGCCTATACCAGTAATAAACACAGCTCCGTATTTTTTTGCAACTGCATTTTCACGTTCCCTTGGAGAAAGTTCAGGCATTTCCCTCTGAAGATCATCCGCATACAGCAGTGTTATATTGTCAGGAAGTTCCGGTTTTATCATTGAATAGCGGTCATAAATATAAAACTCCGTACGTTTCAGGCAGCGATAAATTTTCTTTACGATTTCGTGAAGATAAAAAACCGTCCGGTCTTTCGGATCAATAGCCATTTCCCAGTCCCACTGGTCAACATACAAGGAATGCAGGGCATCTATTTTCTCGTCAGGACGAATGGCGTTCATATCAGTATAGATTCCAAATCCGGGTGTCATTCCAAGTTCGGTTACTTTTATACGTTTCCATTTTGCAAGAGACTGCACAATTTCCATACGCATATTATTCATGTTCTTTACTTGAAATGACGCAGGATGCTCCACACCGTTCAAATCATCGTTTATTCCTGTACCAGCCCGTACAAAAAGAGGCGCTGTTACGCGGGTAAGATTAAGTTCGGTTGAAAGTGCCAGTTGAAAAAAATCTTTGATAAGAACAATCGCATGCTCGGTTTCTTTTTTTCCAAGAACGGGTCTATAGTGCGCAGGTAACGTATACATAAAAAGCCTCGTATATAATATTTCTATTTTATCGAGTCATTAGTGTTTTTTCAATAACACATGTATTACTGCTGATTATTCGCCGCTGTAATTGATAAGTGTCGTCACGTGTGACGGAGCAAGAGTCTTTTCATAGTTAAGAGCAGGAAGACCGATGATGCCGAAGAAATCGGTTACATCCCCTCCCCCCTGTTCAATAAGATTACGTGCTGCAGCAAGCGTTCCGCCGGTTGCGATAAGATCATCAACAAGCAGATACTTCTTTCCTTTTTGAATGTCGGACTTGTGAGCTTCTATTTCTGCCGTTCCGTATTCAAGAGAATACGCACACCTGTACGTCGCGCCCGGGAGTTTGCCTTTTTTCCGGACAAGCACAAGAGGAATACCAAGACGCTCTGCAAATGGAGCAGCAAATAAAAAACCGCGGGATTCAACACCTGCAACGGCATCAATACCGGTATTTTTGTAAAGTGCAACCATGCGGTCAATGCAGTATTTAAATGCTTCCGGCTTTACGAAAACACCCGTAATATCGTAAAAAAGAATCCCCGGCTTAGGAAAGTCTGGAACACGGCGGATAGCTCCGTCCAGCATCTCAAGTTCTGTCATACGGTCGATTTTAATGAACGGTATGACATCCGTCAAGATACAGGAAAACAGTAAGGACACACTCAATAAAATTCGTTTACGTGATCAGCAGCAGCCTGTTTCTCTGGAAACAAAAGTCCCCATACTCATACGCCGTCTGCGGACGTCAGCGAGATATTTTTCCAGAGATTCTGCATCATTGTTTTCTATATATTTCTTTATGATGTCGAGCTGCTTTTCAAAATTCGTAATATGACCAAGAAGTTCTGTTTTATTTGAAAGGAACAGTTCGGTCCACAGAGGAGCATTTATCATGGCAATTCTTGTCAAATCTTCAAAGCTGCCTCCGCCGAACTCTGTAATATTTTCATCTTCAGCACTTTCCACAAGAGCTGATGCAATGACATGACAAAGCTGACTTGTAAACGCTATTTTATGGTCGTGACTGTGACAATCAGTTTCAACAATACGGGAAAATCCCATTGCGATAATAAGATCTTTAATAAGCAGTAAATTTTCTTTTCTATTCCACGTCTGCGGCATAAGTATGTAATTCCGTTCCTCGAAGTACGCACTGTCAGCATTCACATATCCTTCTTTTGCGCCGCCTGCCATCGGATGACCTATAACAAAATCAACATCCTCTCGAAGAACATTTTTCACGTTCTCTATGAGCAGAGTTTTCACTCCGCTTATATCGGTAACAACGGAGCCACTTTTAAAGAAGTTTCTGTGTACTTTCATGAAATCAAGTGTTGCATGGGGATAAAGACATACATATACAATATCGCAGCATAAAAGCATTTTATCTGCATCGCATGGTAAAAACGCTTTATCGATAACGCCTCCGTTTTCAGCCATATGCAGAGTCTGCATATTTATATCGCAGGCAAATATTTTTCCGGATGATCCCGGAATATCAAGTACATTTGCGCGGACAGACTTTGCTAAGGAGCCTCCCATAATACCAAGACCGACTATTCCGTATGTCAGTTGTTTTAAATCAGTCATAATCCTCTCCCAAAAGCTCAATCAGTTTTTTGCTTAAAATCCGCTCCATAACTTACATGTTCCTGTTGTCTATCGCCGCGATTTTAGGCAGTACCTTCATGAGTTCATCAAACTCTGCCGGATGCAGACTCTGTTCGCCGTCGCATAACGCCTTTTCAGGGTTATTATGAACTTCGATAATAAGGCCGTCGCAGCCGGCTGCAACAGCAGACTTTGCAAGCGTCGGTACCATCCAGCGCAACCCGCATGCATGGCTCGGATCAATAATAATCGGCAGGTGGCTCACTTTTTTGAGATACGGAACAATACTCACATCAAGACAGTTGCGCGTATACGTATCGAACGTTCTGATACCACGTTCGCAAAGGATTACATTTTCATTACCGCTGGCCATAATATATTCAGCCGACATAAGCAATTCCTTTACGGTAGCAGCCATGCCCCGTTTAAGAAGAATAGGCTTTTTTACTTTACCCATCTCTTTCAACAGATCAAAATTCTGCATATTACGGGCTCCTATCTGTATAAGGTCAACGTCATCAAAATATTTCAGCTGGCGGAGATCCATAAGTTCCGTAACAATCGGAAGCCCCGTTTCTTTTTTTGCCGTTTTCAGAAATTCAAGTCCTTTTTCACCAAGTCCCTGAAATGAATACGGAGACGTACGGGGCTTGAAGGCACCACCTCGCAGCAGTCTGGCACCGGATTTTTTTACAGCGTTTGCGACTTCAACAACCTGTTCCTCCGTTTCCACGGAACAAGGTCCCGCAATGACCGGTACAAAACCATCTCCGAACGAGACTTTATTATTTCCTTCACCAACAGCTATGACAGAATCGTCCGGATGGAACGCCCTGCCGGCCATTTTATACGGTGCGGTAACACGCTTTACAGATTCAACAATCGGATTAGCCGCAACAGTCTCTGTATCCAGTTTCGTTGTATCTCCAAGCAGCCCAAGCACTGTCATTTCTTCACCGCGTGAAATATGTACACCGTATCCTTTTTCTTTCCACTGCCTGACAAAGTCCTGCATCTGCGCATCCGTCGCTTCTTTTTTCAGAATTACTATCATCTTGTCCTCCGGATAAAAAAAAAGGGAACTCCGCAGAGTTCCCTATGATTTACTATACTATAATAGTAGTAAAACACAAATAACCGGTCAACGACTGGTCATAACCCTGCGGTTGTAAAGAGAATAATACCAATAGTAGGAGTAAGCCGCCGTCGTGCTGCGGATTCCCACAAGATTTGAAATATTAAACTTTTCTGCAACGCAGTATTCGTGTTTCATACTTTTGTTACTATAACAAGAAACGATAAAATTGTCAATATCTGAAAACCAGATATTAGCTTTTCAACCCGCGTTTGAACTGAGGAATACGTGCACAGGCTGTCGTATCAAGTCCGCTCCTGTCACCACGCTTCAGAAAATGATATGCAACACCCGCAATCATTGCCCCGTTGTCACCGCACAGTTTAAGAGGGGGAAAGATACAGTTAAGATCAGTACGTTCTGCAAGAAGCGCCCTAAGCCGCGAATTTGCTGCCACTCCGCCGCCGGCGACAACTGTTGTAAGGCCGGTGTCTTCCACCGCACGGAAGAGCCGTGACGTAAGCGTACGGCATGCAGTTTCCTGAAACGATGCACACATATTTTCATTTGTCGGTTCATACCCGTTATTAAGGAATTGATCGCGCTGATGTATTACTGCGGTCTTGAGTCCGCTGAATGATACATCATACCGGTGCTCTTCTTCGTCAAGTTTTGGCACAGGAAAGGAAAACGCTTTTGCATCACCATTCTTTGCAAGTCTGTCAATAATGACACCCCCCGGATATCCAAGGTTATAAAATTTAGCCACTTTATCGAACGCCTCTCCGACTGAATCATCTACCGTTGTTCCCAGAACTTCAATATCGTCGAATCCCTGTACCCGGCAGATAATGCTGTGGCCGCCGGAAACGA
This sequence comes from Treponema sp., assembly GCA_023231445.1. Classification (GTDB taxonomy): domain Bacteria; phylum Spirochaetota; class Spirochaetia; order Treponematales; family Treponemataceae; genus Treponema_D. Next base: position 15,407 of record JALNVF010000067.1, read on the forward strand.
GAAGCCCGAGATACGGGTACTGGATATCGTTGACCAGATGTGCAGCATATAAATGACCGAGCATATGATTTACGGCAATAAACGGCTTACCTGTCGCCCATGCAAGAGTTTTGCCGTATGTCAAACCAACAAGCAGCGATCCCATAAGACCGGGACGGTTTGTAGCCGCTATGGCATCTATATTGTCGAGTGAAAGGTCCGCCTCTTTGAGCGCCTGCTTCACGACAGGCAGCATCCATTCGGCATGTTTACGGCTGGCAATCTCCGGTACGACGCCCTTATATATCTGATGAAACGGTATCTGCGTTGCTACCACACTGCTGATTATCGTATGTCCGTCTTCAACAACAGCGGCAGCAGTCTCATCACATGACGATTCTATTCCCAATACCTTCATATAAGCTCCAAAAGTAAAAACATTATAGTAAAATTCCCTGTTTTGTAACAGTATACTGAATTTCACGGTTTTATAACCGCACCAGATCTACTTACCGTCGTAAAAACATATCCCTTATTTCTCAGCACAGGATACATTTCGATAAGAATTCCAGGAAGAATATCAGCCGACCATACGTGTCCTATCATGATAACGGCTCCTTTTGTATTAGCTATATCCAGGCCGCGCATAATTTCACCTACGATGTCCTTACGATCTTTGCTGTTGTCAAGAAAGACATTACGTTCATAATACGGAATGTCAAGCTCCATAGACGCCTGCGGAACACGAGTCTGACTTGTTGTACGTGAATCAAGAAAAAATATACCACAGTTTTTTGCAGTCTGCATCACTGTCCCGATTTTTACCTCGTCCTCACTGATAAGAGAACCTTCGTGATTGTTTATACCGGCTACAGGACCAATTTCGGATATATTCTGCCTGATAAGTGCAGCAATTTGTGCTGTCTGCATATCAGGTGTAATTGCTCCCGGCCCCGGATTGACATTTCTGTTTACCGCCTGCATCGGTTGATGAAGCATTACTTCATTACCGGATTTCCGTATACGGTCGGCACACGCCTTAGAATAGGTAAGTTTGGGCAGAACAGCGACAGTAACAGGAAATGGCAGGGTTAGGTATTTTTCAAGCTGTGATACATTCTGTCCCGCATCATCGAATACGAACACAAGCCGCGCATTATGTACCGCAGGAGGAACTGCAGGTATTTCAAATGAACGGGTACTATGTTGATTCTCCTGTTTTAAGGGAGATTCCGTTGATACTGATAATTTTTTGTCCCGTATAACTGATGGGGTCTTTATGATTTTCGGTTCAGGAACCTTTGAATATTCAGGAACTTCAGGACCACCTCCGGACAAATGTTTCAGAGCATGGTTTTGGGCAGGCTGTGTTTTATCGCCATTCTGCAAAGAAGAGTCTGATGATTTTGGTACCGGTAACGGTAGTGCATCATTTTTATTTTCTGAATTTACTGATGACGGTATTTTCTCAGTTACCGAAGTTGTCTCTTTATAGGAATTTTCCGGTTCCCGTATAGTACTATGATCGTGTTCCGTATTAATAAGAAGAAGTATAAAACATGCAGCAACAATCACAACACAAAGCAGCGCTGTTTTTGACAGAGACAACACTCTTCTGTTACGCAAGGTTCTTTTTTTTGCAGGAGTTTTTCGCTTTTTAGACCGATTAACGGAATTGCTATTTTTATTCATTCCGTTTATTTTACCATGTATTCTTATAAAAAAAAACGGCTGCCACAACAGGCAGCCGTCTCCATTCTTTTCCTCTCCCTTAAAACCTTCTTACTCTCCAATGTCCGTAAAAACCAGTATAATTATGCTGTAAGGAGAATTTCACTATCCCCTGCAGCAGTCACAGAGACTTTCATGCGCTGAATGGCTCGCATTTCCATCTGACGGACTGTTTCTGCAGAAACTCCAAGCA
>JALNVF010000068.1 GCA_023231445.1 Treponema sp.
ACTTATCGGTATTTTAAAGCGGGCCGGAATGAACGTGGTAACGAACCCGTTCGACAATTCCGTCCTGCAGAACAGAAACGACGGCTACCCGCGTCACCGTGGACATACCCGTGTCGATGAACTCCTCAAACGCGGCGTAAACGTCTGTATCGGGCACGATTCCATCATGGATCCCTGGTATCCGATGGGAAAGGCAAGTATGCTGTCTGCGGCAAATCTTTTTCTGCATTACGGTCACTTCAGCGGGTACGATGAAATACCTTCACTGTTCGACATGATTACCGTTAATTCCGCAAAAACCATGTGCGTAGAAAACGAATATGGCATCGAAAAGGGAAAGGCTGCGGACCTTATTATTCTTGACGCACCTGACGAATACGAAGCGATACGACTTGAAAGCGAATGTCTGTACGTCATCCGGCACGGCACGGTCATATCGGAATGTACACCTGCCCGCAGAGTGCTGCATACCGGAACGGAAACGCACGAAGTTACTTTTTCCCGTAGTGAAAAATAATGGTCACTACCATACTTGCCGATAACAATACACTTATCGATAAATACTATCTTGGAGAACCGGCATTCAGTGCATTCATCGAGGATAAAGGTGTTTCGGTCCTTTTCGACGTAGGGTATTCGGGAGTGTTTCTTCAGAATGCTCTGAAAATGGGAATTTCTTTCAAGAATCTGCAGTATGTCTGTCTGTCGCACGGTCATATGGATCATACATGGGGACTTGATCCGCTTATCCGGTATTACACGGAACTTGAGCAGGAACATACGGCTCATACAGAGCCGGGACTCATAGCTCATCCTTCCGTTTTCCGCAGTATTTCCGTTGACGGTTTTTCCGAAGCTGGTTCTCTGCTTTCTGCAGAAAAACTCGGATGCCATTTTGACATGTGTCTCAGCAGGGAACCGAAGTATATTACCGGACAGCTTGTATTTCTCGGAGAAATACCCCGGACGAACGATTTTGAAGTTGAATGCCCCATCGGTGTGAGCGGAGGAAAACCTGATTATGTAAAAGATGATTCGGCGCTGGTATACACCGGAGAAGACGGACTTGTCATCATCACCGGCTGCTCACATTCCGGTATCTGCAACATTGTTGAATACGCAAAGCGTGTAACGGGAGAGACTGTCATTGCAGACATTATCGGAGGATTTCATCTGCTCAATCCATCCCGGGAGCGGCTGGAAGGAACGTGCCGTTACCTGCAAGCACAGAAAATAAAAGGAATCCATCCCTGTCACTGTACTGATCTCAGATCAAAGATTACACTTGCGGCGGCTGTTCCTGTTGAGGAAACCGGTGTAAGTGCACGGTATGAATTCAGATAACGGATGGTAAACGGAACAGACTCAGAAACCGTTACGTGCCGAACTGTGCGGTGTACAGTTCGTGATATATACCGCCACTCTTCATAAGTTCTTCGTGTGTACCTGTTTCGGTAATTCCTTCGTCGCTTACGACGGCAATGCAGTCCGCATTCCGTATTGTTGAAAGCCGGTGAGCAATAATAAACGTTGTCCGCCCTTTTGCAAGTTCGTCAAATGCTTTCTGTATCCTCAGTTCGGTGGCTGTGTCAAGCGCCGACGTTGCTTCGTCAAGAATAAGGACGGGGGGATTTTTTAGGAATATGCGCGCGATTGAGATACGCTGTTTCTGTCCGCCGGAGAGTTTTATGCCGCGTTCGCCGACGATTGTGTCGTACCCTGCGGGCATCTTTAGTATGTCGTCATGTATTTCTGCCCGTTTTGCTGCTTCCATGATTTCGTTTTCTGTCGCGCTGATACGGCCGTACGCGATATTTTCACGTACGGTGCCTGCAAACAGAAAGACATCCTGCTGTACAATGCCTATCTGTCGGCGCAGAGACTTTACCGATACGCTCCTGATATCCGTTCCGTCAATTGTAATTGTACCGGATGTTGTTTCATAAAACCGCGGAAGCAGGTGACACAGCGTTGTTTTACCGCTTCCGCTCGGACCTACCAGTGCTATCGTTTTTCCGGCATTGATGTCGAGGTTTATATGATTAAGGACACTTGATCCCTCGTTATAGGAAAAACTTACGTTACGGTAGCTTATGTCACCGCGGATTGCGTGCAGTTCCGGCGCATTCTGATTTTCCGGTGTTTCGTCGTGCATGTGCATGATTTCCGAAAAACGGCGGAACCCTGCAATCCCTGTTGAAAACTGTTCGACAAGGTTTGACAGCCTGCGGACAGGCTGCAGAAAAGCAGCAACGAAAAGGTTCGCGGCAATCAAATCTCCGAGATTCATCTTTCCTTTCATAATTAACAGTCCGCCGGCAGCAATTACCACGACTCCCAGAATGTTTGTCGTAAAGTCGATGCGGCTGTGAAAGGAAGCCATTGAACAGTAATATTCTTTTTTTGCCGTAAAATATTTTCCGTTGCTTTCGGCAAACCGGTCGTTTTCATAGTCTTCATTTGTGAACACTTTTGTTACGCGTGCGCCGCTTATTGAAGATTCAAGCTCTGCGTTTATTTCCGCTGTTTTATCTTTTACCTGTTTTGATGTTGCAAGCATTGATTTGCGTGAATACATAATCCGGAATACCATAACAGGAAGTATGATAAGGATAATAAGAGCTAAGTAATGCTGTATCCTGAACATAAGAATGAACGCTCCGACGAGCGTTATTACCGAAATAAAAAGATCCTCCGGTCCGTGATGTGCAAGTTCACTTACTTCGAATAAATCATTTGTTGCCCTTGACATGATTTTTCCGGTACGGTTTTTATCAAAGAAAGAAAACGACTGACGCTCAATATGGGCAAACACATCCCGCCTCATGTCCGTTTCCACATGAACGCCGAACAGATGACCGAAATATGTAACAAACCACTGGGCTCCGAACCGCATAATATAAAAAACAAACAGAAGAATTACAATTGTGATAAACATTCTCATTGTAACGGCCGGTTCCGTAGAAAAAGATGGGAGGAGTGTGTTTACGATATACCGCGATATCATCGGAAATCCAAGATCAACGGCAGCTATGAATGCTGCACAGCACATATCGGCAAGGAACAGTCCCATATGTGGTTTAAAATATGAAAAGAACAGAACCGTATCAGAAACCGGCACAGACTGTCCTGATTTTATTTTGCAGTGAAGTATATTTTTCATAAGAACAGATTATACAAAAAAAGACTGCCGTGTAAAACCTGCAGTTTTATTACTCAAAAGTCACAGCCTTTTTTGTTTTTTTATATACTGAAATACGGTTTGATTATATCTTCCATGGCATATAACCCTGCCGGTTTGTCTTTTATGTTTCTGAGTGCAAAGACAGCCCCGTTACCGAATGCTTCACGCGAGATTGATTCATGGACAAGACGGACAACCTGATAGGGAAATCCGAACAGAATTTCATGCTTGCCGACAATTCCTCCTGCTCGTATGGCTTTTATATTGTTTTCGTCAAGGTCAAGGTGCCGGGCAAGGACTTTTGCCGTACCGGAGACTTCAGATTTTGTCTTGAAGTGTTCTTCAAGAATTTCGATGTCGGCTTCGGGTGCGATTTTTTTCAACACTTCTGCTGCTATAAGCAGGAAATTTATACCGATGGTAATATTCGGCGACCAGAGAATGCGTATTGACTGTCCGAGTTCTTTCAGATATGTTTTTTCCTTCTCACTGTATTTTGAAATTGCCGTCACAACAATACAGTTGTGTCTGACGGCGTATTCTCCATATTCATGTATACTTGCTGCACCGGAAAAATCGATTATTGCATCTACATCAAGGTTTTTATCATTTTCAATTTCAGTGAATTCGTTTTTTGAATATATAAGTCCGGGATCGTCCGATTTTATTCCCAGATATTCAGGGGCGGAACGATGATCAAGAACAGTAGTTTTTCGTACGACCCATTTAAGCATACAATCTTTACTTTCCAGAATTACCGACGCTACCGCTCTGCCTGCTTTACCAAAACCGAATAAACCGATTTTCAATTATGTCTCCTTCCCTGAATATAATATAGAACTGTATGGCTGCATGGGATATTGACTGACTTTTGCGAGCGCGGCACTAAGTATATATTAGGTATGTTTATATTTTCACAATAAGTATACCATGAAAATTTTATCAGGGACAATAATTCCCGTAAAAAAAGATTGTCCACAAAAGACGTATAGTGATGTATAATTGCTGCGGGAAAATAAATGATTCAGACAGCAGAGGATACGTCAGCGGCATTTAAACTATCTGCCGCGATAAAAGAACTTATGGAATACAGTACTCTGGAAAAGATAATGGTAACTGATATAGTCAGGCGTGCAGGTTTTACACGTCAGACATTTTACCGCCATTTCCGCGATAAGTACGATCTGGTGAACTGGTATTTTGATATTCTTGTACGGCAGTGTTTTAATGAAATGGGAGTTACGCTTACTCTTCGGGAAGGTCTTATTCTCAAATTCAATTTTATCAGACGAGAGAAGATTTTTTTTGCACAGGCATTCAGATCAACTGATTATAATTCTATTGAGCAGCATGACTATCAGTTTATTCTTCAGTTTTATACCGATATTATACAACGAAAGACGCATAAACATTTAAACGAGGACCTGTGTTTTGTTCTTGAATTATACTGCCACGGTTCCATATCCATGACGGTTGAATGGGCTGTAAGCGGCATGGAAAAATCTTCCGAATCGCTGGCAGATGATCTTATTGCAGCACTTCCTCCGAAACTTGCAGTTATTCTGATACCTGCGTTATAAATTACTGAGTTACATATCGGATTATCTGTAACTTGTAAAAGGGCAGTTTATCCCTCACAATAAAATCATATGGGGGATATAATATGGCAAACAGAATAACACTGAATGGTACGTCGTATCATGGAAAAGGTGCTGTCAACAGTATTGTTGATGAAGCCAGGGCACATGGATGGAAAAAAGCATTTGTCTGTTCTGACCCGGATCTTGTAAAATTCAAGGTTACCTCAAAAGTAACAGACCTTCTTGATAAAGCAGGGCTGGCATATGAAAGCTATTCGGATATCAAACCTAATCCGCCGGTAGAAAATGTAAAGCATGGTGTTGAAAGTTTTAAAAGAGCCCAGGCCGACTACATCATTGCTATAGGCGGCGGTTCTTCAATGGATACGGCCAAAGCTGTCGGTATTATTATAAATAATCCGGAGTTTTCAGATGTATTGAGTCTTGAAGGTGTTGCACCCACAAAAAAACCGTCTGTTCCGATTATCGCCGTTCCAACGACTGCCGGTACTGCGGCAGAAGTAACCATTAACTATGTTATTACAGATCGGCAGAAAAAACGGAAATTTGTCTGTGTCGATGTACATGACATACCGGTTATTGCCTGTGTCGACCCCGATATGATGATGAGCATGCCGCAGAAACTCTGCGCGTCGACAGGTATGGACGCGCTTACGCATGCGATCGAAGGGTATATTACCAAAGGGGCATGGGAAATGACGGACATGATGCACTTAAAGGCTGTCGAGATTATCGGAAAATGGCTGCGTTTATCAGTAAAGGGAGATGCTAAAGCCCGTGAAGAAATGGCACTCGGCCAGTACATTGCCGGTATGGGATTTTCAAATGTCGGACTTGGAATTGATCATTCCATGGCGCATACGCTTAGTGCTTTTTACGATACACCGCACGGAGTTGCCTGTGCAATTCTGCTGCCGACAATCATGGAATACAACGCAGATTATTCAGGCGAAAAGTATCGTGAAATTGCCCGCGTAATGGGAGTCGCAGATGTTGATTCAATGGATGCTGCGGCATACCGCAAAGCGGCGTGCGATGCGGTACGCAGGCTTTCGATAGATGTCGGGATCCCCCGGAACCTTACCGGAATTGTTAATGAACAGGATATTGACCAGCTGGCAGACTGCGCCATGAAAGATGCGTGCACACCGGGTAATCCCCGTGATCCGTCAAAAAAGGATATCGTAGAACTTTTTAAATCATTACTCTAATCCTGATTCGGAAATATTCAAAAAAATATGCTGGTTAACCCTGAACCCGTGTAAGGAACAGGGTGAACCAGCTTCTGCCTGTTATACTTTAAATCTGATTGTTTCTTTTACCAGCGAATCAATATGAGTAATACTTTCGCGGCTTTTTTCAGCAACAATATTTATTTCCTGATTGATGTTTTCCGCTCCTGTTGAAATTTCGCCGGCCGAATTTTGGATTTCTTCCGAGATGTTCAGGAGTTCTTTCATCGTTTCCTGTACCCGTCCGGCTTTTTTTGACATTTCTTCGGATTTTTCAGTTACCTGAGTACTTACTGATTTAAGACCGTCGATAGCCGACAGAATATGTCTGGAACCGGTATTCTGTTCAGCCATTGCCTGATTAACTTCTGTTTCAAGCGTATCAACATCGGTAATTCCGTCAAGAATACTGCTGAACGATGATTCCGCTTCTGCCGATGCCTGCACAAGTTCTTCAATAATATGTTTGATATCTTTCAGTTTTGTACTAGTTTCATGGGACTGTTTTGCTGACTGTTCAGCAAGTTTTCTGATTTCATCTGCGACAACGCTGAAACCGCTTCCTGACACTCCTGCATGTGCTGCTTCTATTGCGGCATTCATAGCGAGGAGGTTCGTTTGAGAAGAAATGCTTGCTATTGTATTGTTTGTTTCCATAAGGTTGGCAGACTGCTCGGAAATCATCATGACTTTTTCGGCAAACGATTGAAGTTTGCTTTTTCCTACCTGTGTAACGTCTTTGAGTTTTGAGAAATTTCCATGCAGATGTTCCATGGTTGAAGAAACAGAATTAATGTTTCCCATCATTTCTTCTATAGCACTCGACGAGTTGGCGATTGCCAGGTTCTGAGATTCGATCGTATTTTCCATACTTCCTATAAGTGACAGAATTCCCTGAACAGCTTCTTCAGAATTTGTAACGCAGGATCCCTGATTTTCTATCTGAAGTTTCATACTTTTCAGGTTTGAACTTATCTGATTGAGCGAGGCAGATGAATTAACCGCTGATGCGCTTAAATCCTTTATAGATACCTCAAGACCTGTACTTGCTTTTTTTACCGTATCAACAATAACCGCAAGTTTCCCGACGAAATTATCGTAGGAATCCGAAAGAAGACCGATTTCATCATTTCGTTTTATATTGATCCGCTTTGTAAGGTCCGCTTCACCTTCCGCTATGACGGAAAGAGTTTTTGATACTGCCTGTACGGGTTTAGCGACAGAACCTGCGAGGAACCATAACAGGAAAATACCTGCGGCTACTACTATAATACCTATGATAATCTGCAGAAAGAGTGCAGCGGCGTTTCCTGCCGCAATATCATGATTTAAGGTTATTACTTGGGCGAAAGCTATCTGTGCCGGTACACGAACGAGAACGGCCCACGGTTTTCCTGTCTGCCCAAGCTGGATAGGAGCAATTGCAACTATCTCATTTGTATCTTTGTTGATCTTTGTTAATTTTTCACCTTTTTCTACCGCTTTCAGTAATTCCTGTGAAAATTCTCCTCCGTCAAAATACTGCTGCCCGATGGTTTCCGGTTTTCTGCTGTCGGCAACGACGAGGCCCATGTAACTTACAATTACAACGGTTCCTTTCCCTTCAAACAGTCCTGTGCTTACGTTTTTTGCAAGCTGCTGGACGAAATCAAGATTATAGTCACAGCCTGCTACACCGTAAAAATGCCCGTTTGAAGAAATCGGAACAGAAAAGGTTGCAAGCCAGACCTTGTTTCCCTGAACGATATACGGAATAGGATCAAGCACACTTTCTTTGTTGTCTGCTTTTGGATTTATATACCATCCGCCTTTCAGCACACCGTTAGGATGCTTTGCGTCCGTATCATACTCAACAAGCGGCTGTACCGCAATTCTGTTGTTGCTGCGTGTCCAGTACGGAGTAAAACGTCCGGTTGTTTCGTTGTTTCCGTTTCCTGAACCGATATACCGTGAGTCATTACCGTCAAGAGCATCAGGTTCCCAGCAGGAATATGTTCCATTAAAATCCCTGTTTGCTTCCAGTACATTCAGCAGAATAGAATTAATATGATCCCGTGAAAATCTGAGAGAACCGGCTTTTTTAGTGAGAATAAATGTATCCGCCATAGTCCGGGCGGCATCAAGTGCGGTATCAAAGCGGGATTGGACAACACCCGCCTGTTCACCTGCAAGATTTCCCAGACTTGCAATCGTCAGTTTTTCAACGGAATCGCCGACAGTTTTATTGATCTGCTTTTGATTTCTTAATGACGAAATTATTGTTGTAGAAATAAGAAGCAGTGCGACGACGGCAAGACAAAGACCGGCCGAACCTGCAATACGCATTTGTATTGAACTGCGGGAATTCATAGAACCTCCGTTTATACAGGATACTTTTTTCTGAAAGTATGATGAAACTTTCAGTATATCCTGAGACGGTTTTTTTTAAACCAGAAAAAACCTATTATAAGCATAACACGGATACTATGCAGATTCAAGCTCTGAAAATTTATTCGTGCGGGGACCTCCCCGCATTTAGCGCCGGATTTTTGAATTTGTGTTATACCGGTTTAAAGTCTTCATCATCCTCAAACGAAATGACATGTTTGTCGTTTTTTAAAGATTCTTGCGGCGTTGTTGTTTTTCTTTCAGAAGACGGTACGACAGACTTTCCGTCTGTTTTAAGACTACCCGCGGATGACAGTGTTTTTTTCGCAGGGCCCGCGTGTATCGAGGACATGCTCTTTAGCGAGTCGGTGTGCGACACTGGACTACTGCTGCTTATCCTGCTGCCTGTGTATTTTTTTCCTGTAATGACTTCGTACAGGTCATCCATAATATCGTTTACGATTGTTACCTGTCCCTGAAGTTCTTCCGCCGCACTCGCTGTTTCTTCTGCACCGGATGCGTTTGTCTGAACAACCGTATCAAGCTGGATAAGTGCCTGGTTTACCTGTCCGATTCCTTCATCCTGCTGTCCGGATGCGGCTTCAACTTCACGGTTCATCTCCAGAACTTTTTTGGAATTACCCAGAATATCTTTGAAAATACCGGAAAGCTCGTTTGAAATAGTAAGACCTGTTTCTATATTTTTAAGTGCATCTTTTATCATGCCTGCGGTTTCCTTTGCTGAATCAGACGACCGGTTGGCTAGATTTTTTACTTCGTCTGCAACGACAGCAAATCCCATACCTGCTTCACCCGCACGCGCTGCTTCCACCGCTGCATTGAGCGCAAGCATATTCGTCTGGAAGGAGATGTCATCTATGACTTCGATAACGTTTTTAATATCCTCTGCAGACTTTGATATACTGTTCATAGCAGTAAGCATGTCGTTCATTTTATCAAAACCTGTCTGACTTGCTTCTGTTGCTTTTTCTGAAAGCAGACTTGCCTGTCTGACGCTTGCAAGATTCTGTTTAACCATCGACGAAAGTTCTTCCATTGAAGAAGTTGTTTCTTCTATGCTGGAGGCCTGTTCCTGTGCTCCATTAGCGATTTCCTGCGAAGATGCTGAAAGCTGCGAACTTGATATTGCAATCTGGCCTGCACTGTCCGAAAGACTATTGACAATTTTTGTGACTGGTTTTGTGATGCCGCGGGTGACAATAATTCCGATTGTGAGTGAAAGAATAAGTCCTGCACAGATAGCTGCAATAATCAATATTACGGCAAGGTTTGCCGTATGTACGCTCATAGCGTATTCTTTTACGGCTTTCTGCTGTGTTATTTTTGACAATTCGTCAATTGCAGGTTTTATTTTCTGGTACAGCAGCTGATCCAGAACTGTATCTGCAAGGTTGTCTGCTTCTTTTGATTTTCCTGCTGCAATTAAATCAAAATATTTTGATCCGTTTGACAGATACTCTTTTTCAGCTTCTTCAATTATACGGTACAACTCTTTTCCTCTGTCGGTTTCAAGACAAAGACGTCCCTTTTTATCGGCTTCCTGAAACGAAGAATCAAGGGAGGTCATCTGTTCTTTGTATGCTTTTAGTTCGTCAGCCGTTGCGTCATGTGCTTTTTCTATCGTATATGCAGCGGTCTGCAGGTAAGAATGCATTTGATCCGTATACAGAATGCAGAGTAAATCTTCCTGATATATATCGTCGGCAAGCGAATCCGTTGTTTTCGTCGTGTAAAGACCTATCCCTCCGACGATAACGGAAATTACGGTAAGTACGACAGCCATCATCATGATACGGAATCCTGTTCCTGTTTTATTGTCCATAATACAACTCCTTTAATAAAATGATTTTGTAATAATTATTTATCCTTTTCCGCTGTTTCCTGCTGGTGTACGACCGCAGTTTCCCGTACGACAGCAAGTTCTTTTTCGTTCAGAACTTTCATTACGTCCAGAACGATTTGTATACCTTCCGGCGTATCAGCAATCCCTTTGATATATTCACTTTTTACCTGTGCGCTGATATACGGGATTTTCGAAAGTTTTTCATCAGGAATACTTACTACTTCCTGAATTGCATCGACCACAATTCCCATTAAAATTGTTTCGCTTTCATATGCAACTTCTACGACGATAATACAGGTACGTTTGGAATAATCAAGAAACGGCAGCCCGAATTTGAGCCGCAGGTCAACGACCGGAATAATCAATCCCCGGAGGTTTATTATTCCCCGGATGAATCCGGGGGTTCCCGGGAGAGGAGTAATAGCGGTCATCCCCATCAGTTCTTTTACGCGCAGAATATCAATGCAGTAATTCTCGTTGTTGAGCATGAAACAGAGGAAGCGGGAATTATTCAGCAATTTGCGGCGTGTCATTTCCATACTGTTTGCCTCCATGAAAAAAGCATAGTATGAAAAAATTGTACCGTCATTGATGCAGATCAAGAAACATGATTTCTGTGGGAAAAAACAGCAAGAATAAACTGTACTCTTACAGGTGGTTTTTTCTGATTCTGCTGAGTGTTTCAGGCGTCATGCGGAGGTAGGAGGCAATGTCCTGTCCGTGAAGATATCCTGCTATATCACTTTCATCATTAATGAACCGTTTATAGCGTTCTTTTGCATCATCGGTAAGAAGGGATAATCCGCGCTGTTCCAGTTTGGTAAGACGCTGTTTATCAATATAGTACAGAAATCTGAACGCCTCAGGATCGGATGCAGCCCTTCGTATAAACTCATTTTGTTCAATTACAAGCACCTTTCCCGGAATTATTGCTTCGATACTGATTTCTTCTGCAGCGAAACAGTCTGTGAACGTCAGCGAGTCGATGCTGTATCCCGGACGAAGGTATTCAAGCGTGTATTCACGTCCTGTGTGTGAAAAATAATATACCCGGAATAGTCCTTCAATGATAAAACCGAATGTCGGAAGCATTGTTCCGTATTCAAAAAAATGGTCTCCGGCAGCATAGGAACAAAGTTTTCCCTTAACTTCAATATAATGTAGTAGATTTGATGTATCTGAAATGATCTTTTTGTATTGAGTGGAAAAACCATTTGACCAGTCAGTCTGATTTTCTTTTATACATCCTGTGGGATTATCCGGTTCCTGACAGAGATTAACAGGAACATTTTCCTGCATAATATTTGAGAAATGAACTTTTGTATGCCCCAGCAGGCAGGATGAAGCGTGAACTTCAACATTTCTTAACGTATTATCAGCCGTACGGTGCACCGTATGGAATATCAGTTCTGTTGAATTTGCTGATATTTCCAGATTTTTCCGTGTTGCTTCCGGTTGATTCAGACTTATTTCATAAATCGTTTTTTGCAGAAATTGTTCATGTGTCCATCCATAAAATCTGACTGCCGTTTCGTTTACGGCAAGAATTCTGCCTGTTGTGCATTCCAGAACCATTTTTATCGGTTTATTTTTAAAAAAAAAGTGATAATACGGAAAAATATCTTGAAGATATTCCTTTGCTGCGGTAGTAACTGGAACGGCAGCAACGACAATAGTATTCATATCGTCCCGGAACCATTCGCAGGAATACTCTTTTCCCTGAATTTTTGCATCAAGCAGTATTTTTACCGGTTTACGTGTTTTCCATACCGTGTTACAGACAGATATGACGATATCAAAATGCTGGTAAACGGTCCTGGAAAGCAGCGAACAGCAGATAAGCGTCGTTGTACCGGGAAATTCACGGATAAAAGCGTGGTTTGCCTGAAGGAATTCAAGATCCGCAATTTCATCATCATCATCGAAAATCGGATGGAATGTACAGATTAATTGAGGTGAATGTTCGTACTGAGTTTTAAAAAACTCATCAGAGCTTTCATCGTTTGATTGATGTGCATTGGGATTATTCAGATATGAAAGAAGTTCATTCTCCGTATTTTTCAGTATCGTTTTTCCCAGTTCTGTTACGCGGACAGCAACAGAACGCCGGTCATTTTTGTTTCCGCTTTTTTCCAGAATTTTCTTTGACTGCAGTACTGATACCATCCGGGAAATATCGATGACAGGCATAGTAAGGGATGATGCAATATCTGTTACAGAAACGGATTTCTTCTCAAGAATGTATTGAAGCAGATATATTTCTTTCCATGTAAGGATACCGGAATCCGGTTGTCGTTTTTCATGAATATTCAGCAGAGAGAAAAAAGAAAAAAGATCCGACGAATCGAATTTTTGTTTTTGTTTTTGTTTTCCCATACAATTCTTCCAAAACACGAATTGTCCAGCATTTTATGTCCTGCCGTTTTTCATTTTATTCCTCCGTAAGGAGAAGAATAGAGCAAAAAAATAATACAGCCATTGATATAAGTCAATAAAACTGATTTTTTTACGAAAATACTGTCAAATCGTACGAAATTAATTTTGGACAAAGAGCACAATAAACCGTCTGCTCTTCACCGAAGAACAGCTGTTTATGAAAGAGACGAGCCTGCTTTGTAAAAAATTACGTTATTAAATGATTTAACTACGGGATGTTATCTGCTTTTTCCAAGACAGATATTTATATCTGCAACGCAGCTTTTGTCAAGTTTCCCAATATCTGCCTGTTTCATAAGAAATTTTACTGCAGCTTCATGTGAAATCTCTTTTCGATACGGACGTGGTTCGGTAAGTGCCTGATAGATATCAAGGCATGCCATAAGACGCGCTTTATAAGAAAGTTCATCAGCCGTTTTTCCGAATGGATAGCCGGTTCCGTCAAGTTTTTCGTGATGATATGATGCCCATTCAGTAATCTGCTCAAATCCTTCTATTTTTCTCAGCATTTCCCATGTGGCATAGGCATGAAACTGCATACGCTTATATTCCCCGTCAGTAAGTTTTGCAGGTTTTTCCAGAATATCGGTTTCGATGGCAAGTTTTCCGATATCATGAAGTGCGCCTGCAAGATAAAATTCTGCCTGAGTTTCATCATCCCATCCGTAATATTGAGCCATACGCAGTGCTTTCTGTGAGATACCGATAGAGTGCGTACTCGTAAATGTTGATTTGTAGTCTATTATTTTAGCAAATATTGCAGCGATACTGATTATCTGATTTTTTCCGTACACACAGTTTTTTTCCGGAAAAGCTGAATCAAGAAGCATCTCTGTATTTTCATTCTTTAATTTTAAGAAAATACCTTCACTAATACATGATGAAAAAAGAGTCACGATATCTTTGTCAAAGAATATATTCTGATACTTCCGGATAAACGAAAGTATTTGACTTCCACTGCCGTCCCCGTATTTTTCAGGAGGGAATCCGATATCGACAAGATCTGCAAGATGTATTATACGTGAATAAAGCGGAATATCTCCTGATGATTTGTTGAAAGGACCCTTACGGTCAGGGCGTTCATGATGATACAGAATTACTTCTTTTACGCGGGGATAAAATGGCATGGAAGAAATATTGCGCTCTCCTATAGTACAATGGGAACCAAGTTTAGTCTGTTCAGGATGGATAAGAACGTTTATTCCCGCACTTTGCTCATTATGTATATATTCCGTAAGAGCATTATCATGAAGAAGAGCGCAGGCAGATAAATCAGCAAGGTCACTGTCTCCAATTCCAGCTTTTTTTCCGATAACAGCCGACATATAGGCGACACGTTTAGCGTGATTATGTGTTGCACCGGTTATACTTCCTTCGACATAGTCAAGCGCTTCTGAAATAGCACATAAAAGTGATTTAAAATTGATATTCATATATATGATAAATATACTGCATTTTTCAGATTTTTTTTTCTCTTTTTGTTTTATATAAAACATGATATAGTCATTTATTATGAAAGTAACAGGGGGGTATTATCTATGGAAAAAACTTTATCACGCAACAGAAAACTTGCTCTTACGGGGGCACTGAGTGCGCTTGTCGTTGTACTGGGGCTTCCGCCGATGCATCTTGGTATGATTCCGCTTGGACCGAATGCATCAATAACTATTATGCATATTCCGGTTCTGCTTGCAGTTATGTTGATGAGCCTGTACAAAAAAAAGACAAATAAACCCGATATATCTGCTCTTATTTCAGGTGTTACCGTTGGTGCTGTATTTGGTATTTTCAGTCTGATTCTTGCAGCCATGATGCCGACTGGTGCGCTGGATCCGTTATTTATTAATCCGGGAGTGTCTGTTCTGCCTCGTATGTTACTCGGTATTGTCGTATGGATTTTATGGTATCTGCTTAATCTGATTCCTCATATGCCAAAAACAGTTTCCGCTGTTATTGCAGGCTTTGTTTCTACACTGTTTCATACGTTTCTTGTAATTGGTGCTTTGTATATTTTTTCAGCAGCTCGAATTATGCAGGCGATGGGAGGAAAAGGGTATATAGCTCTTATGACGCTTCTTCTGCCGAATGCACTTCTTGAAGCTTCTGCAGCGGCTGTTGTCTGTGCTGCCGTTATAGGTTCGGTTACTGTCGCATCCGGGAAAAAATCAAAATTGTCGGAGGAATCCGGAGAATAATAATATTCTTTATAATGGCATGCAGGTGCAAGTCCGGTTTTAATAAATAACCGGATTTAATTTAATGAAAACAGTATTTTATATTGAAAATTTTTAAAGCAGCAGATTGTATCATAGAGCTGTTGTTCTGATATTTCAGAACAGGAGGTCATATGAATCATACAATTATAAAGAGAGGAATACTTGCTGTATGCAGTGCGGCAGTAATCAGTACTGCGTCGTTTGCTGCGCAGACAGAAGCAGCAGGTACACAGAAGTTCGGACTTGTAACAGGTATTTCTTATTCAATTACTGACAACAATGTTACGATAACTGCAGCGCTCGGTACTATGAAAGAGATGCCAAAACCTGATAAACAGGAACCGCCGAAACAGATTAAAGCGGACGATATGGTTACCCTTTCAGGGGAGACCGTTACTTTTACGCTTCCTGCAGACACGGCACTTAAGTTCGGCATGCCGCCGAAAAATGATTCCGACGACAAAGCTCTGCCTCCGCCGCCGAAAGACGATAAAAAGGCTGGGAAAGATTTTCCTGCGCTGACAGTAAAAAGTATTTTAGTCGACAATATTATTACGTTGCTTTATGATACGGACGGAAAAACGGTAACCGGTGTAGAGACTGCCGTATTACCGGGATTCGGGATGATGAAGGAGAAAGGCCGCGGAGAAATGAAACGTCCGATGGATAAAGAAAACCGCAGGGATATGCCGTCGGGACGTCCCGATGATGACAGTCAGGGACCGGCAGATGATCCGCAGGACTGATCAATTCTAAAGTAATTTTCTAACCCGCCGGTTTTACTCATACTGAACGAAATAAAAAAGGGACAGAAAGAATCTGTCCCTTTTTTTGAAAAAAGTTTTCCTTATTTACTCAGCAGACTGTTCATCCGTTTTACAAAATCTGCAGGATCCTTGAGTTCTTCTCCGCTTACAAGCAGCGCCTGATCAAGCAGCACTGTTGCAACATCAGCAATAAACGCTTTATCTTCACTGTCCCTGATTTTCAGAACGACAGGATGATCGCCGTTTATTTCGAGAATCGGTTTTACGTCAGCCATACCGGACTGCCCCATGGCTTTCATCATGCGCTCCATCTGGAACGACGGGTCGTTTTCGTCAACGACAATGCATGACGGGCTGTCGGAAAGACGTTTGCTCAGTTTGACTTCCTTTACTTTGTCGCCGAGCGCTTCCTTGATTTTGTCTACGACAGGCTTAAATTCCTTTTCTTTCTTTTCGGCTTCTTCTTTATTTACACCCAGTTCCTCATCGCTTCCTGCACGGTTGACCGCTTTAAGCTCAAATTCCTTGTATTTGCCAAGGCCCGGAATAACAATGTCTGCAATATCGTTTGCAGCGATAAGCACTTCAAATCCTTTTTTCGCATACGCTTCAAGCAGCGGACTGTTGCGCAGGTTCTGTTCGTCAGTACCGGTGATATAATAAATCGATTTCTGGTCCGGTTTCATGCGCTGCACGTAGTCGGCAAGGCTTGTCCAGTTGTCAGTTCCCGTGCCGTTTTTATCAGTGCTCTTGAACCGGACGATTTCTGAAATTTCTTCGCGGTTTGCATAGTCGCCGTAAAGTCCCTCCAGCATAGGACGGTTAAATTCTGAAACAAACTTGTTCCATTTTTCAATAGATTTTTTCTCGTCAGCTGTTGGTTTTTCTGATTTCCGCGCTTTGTCCGCTTCTTCGCCCATTTTCTTAAATTCGCCGAGCAGTTTTTTTACCGACTGAGTCTTGATTGTTTCAAGAATGCGGTTCTGCTGCAGAATTTCGCGGCTTACGTTAAGAGGAAGATCTTCGCTGTCTATGATACCGCGTACGAAGCGGAGATATGCCGGCAGCAGTTCACGGTCGTCGTCGGTGATGAAAACA
>JALNVF010000069.1 GCA_023231445.1 Treponema sp.
CGCTGATACGTGCGTTCGGTATAACCCCTGTCATCGTTATTCCTGAAAAAAATACACCTGCAGTCCTTAACTGTGCACCGCTGCTCGGTCTTCATGTATACGACGATATTGAAACGGCGCGCAAACTGCCTTTATCGTTTGCATATACCGTTGTTTCTGTTGATCAGACGGAAGCCGACGGCCAGATTGACAGACTTCTTGCAGGAGTAAAACCTGCCGCTGTTTTTTCGACGGAGACGGCAGGTGCAAACTTAAACGGTGAATATCACAATGCAGTCGGTGTTAATATGACTGAGATAGAAGCGAAGCAGGACAATTTTTTTATCGGTCTGCAGAAACTCGGCGTGCCTTCGTTTGCGGTAGGAGATCTGGGAAATGAGATCGGTATGGGAACGATAGAGCCTCACATACGGCAGTTCATTCCGTATACAGGAGGTAACGGTACATTTGCAGGCTGCAGATGCGGCTGCAATACGGGAATTACCGCATCAACAAAAGCTGATTTTCTTGTTACCGCTACTGTTTCTGACTGGGGGGTGTATGCCGTTATTGCAGCTCTTGCATACATTCTTAAAAATATATCAATTATGCATGATGCAGAAACGGAGGAGTTGATTCTTAGGGAATGCTGCCGGAGCGGAATGGTGGATATGACAGGATCTCTTCTTCCTGCAATAGACGGGTTCGACGTGGGGATAGAGAAACAGATTGTTGCTCTTATGCGTTCAACGGTTGAATATGCACTGAATTACTCGTCGGATACATGGTTCAAGGCTGTACTGGAGAAGGGGTTTTATGAACCGGCAGTGTTTCGAAATTATTGAATCGGGGCAGAATGCTGTTCTGATTCGGTTCGGAAATATAATAGATGAGAAAATAAACAGCAGAATTCGTTCGTTCTGCGCTGCGCTCTCCCAGACAGATGCATGCAGGGCAGGTCTTATTGAGATTGTCCCTGCGTATTGTACGGTTACCATATATTTTGATCCGTTCGTTCTTCCCCGCGGGCGGGTTATTGACATAATAATGGATACGGGGGAGTGTCAGAGAGAAAAAACTCCGGGACAGAAACCATTCGTACATACGATTCCTGTCTGTTATGACAATGATTTTGCTCCTGATATGCAGAATGTTGCAGAACATACGCATCTGACGGCGGATGAAATTGTAAAAATACACAGCGGTACGACGTATCTTATCTATATGCTTGGTTTCTTACCGGGATTTGCTTATCTGGGCGGAATGGACAGCCGTCTTGTGACACCGCGTTTAAAAACACCTCGCGTAAAAATTCCGGCAGGGAGTGTGGCAATCGGGGGAGAACAGACAGGAATATATCCGGTTGATTCTCCCGGCGGATGGCAGATAATCGGGCGTACGCCGGTAAAGGTGTTCGACCCGGAGCGGAATCCGCAGATTCTTTTCAAGGCCGGTGACAGAATAAAATTTGAACCAGTGACTCAGAAGGAATTCGAACAGTACGGGACTGAAAAAAAATTTACGTTTACGACAGGACAGCCTTCAGAAAGAAAGAGCAGACCGGTGCAATCCGGTATTAAAGTTATTTCTGGCGGTCTGATGACAACTGTACAGGATTTCGGCCGTACAGGTTTTCAGAAAGACGGTGTAGGCGTATCGGGTGCAATGGACCGTATTTCATATGCTGCAGCGAATATCATTGCAGGAAATGAACCGGGAACAGCTGCACTTGAAATGACTATTTCCGGTCCGGAATTGAAATTTAATCTGCCTGCCGATTTTGTTATTGCAGGGGCACCTGTCACGGCGGTTCTTGACGGTCGTTCCGTTCCGATGAACACGCGTATTCATGCGGGAGAAGGCAGCATTCTGCAGACCGGCTTTGTTTCGGCAGGGGTTCGCAGCTATATTGCATTTACAGGCGGGATTCTTGTGCCCGAAATACTCGGCAGCCGTTCTACGAACAGCAAGTGCAGAATCGGCGGATTCTGCGGACGCAGTCTGTCGGAAGGCGACGAGCTTGCAATCGGCTGTGTCCCTGAACAATTTTTGTGCAGACCTCATGCTGACGAATCTTTGCTTTGTAGATTTTCAGAAGATGACCAGTATTCGCCTTCTGCCATTTTAAAACGGCTTTCTACTGTGCAGCCGGAAAGAGGTACACCGCTGAAACTCCGTGTACTCCCCGGTCCGCAGAAAGATATGTTCTCTGAGAATGCTGTTAACGTATTTACGACGTCGACGTTTACCGTAACAGCAGATTCTGACCGTATGGGGTGCAGACTTTCGGGACCGCAGATAGTCAGTGCAGGTGGAACGGATATTATTTCGGACAGTATACCTGCAGGAGCCGTTCAGATTACATCATCGGGAAATCCTGTGGTTATGACTGCAGACAGACAGACGACCGGCGGTTATGCAAAAATAGCAGTTATAATTGCTGCCGATATGCCGCTTATTGCACAGGCAGCTCCCGGAACAGAAGTGATTTTTGAATTTGTTACTCAGAAGGAAGCTGATGCGGCACTGCGCACGCAGGAAATACTGCTTACAGAACTTGATGAAACAGTAACTGATTTATGAAAATACAATGATAAGGAAACATTTTTTATGGAAAAAAAACTGATAAATACGAACGAGTATTCCCGGTCAGCTCCACCGGATGTACGACAGCTTGTCCGGGAAGGAAAAATTACTTCACAGACATCGGGTATGTGCGACGGGTATGCACAGGCAAATCTATGTGTGCTTCCGCAGCAGTATGCATATGATTTTCTGCTTTTTACCCAGCGTAATCCCAAATCGTGCCCGCTGCTTGAAGTGTCCGATACAGGCAGCAGAATTTTAAAAACAAGTGCGCCCGGTGCGGATATTGCAACCGATATTCCGAGGTACCGTGTATGGGAGAACGGCGTACTTAAAAATGAATGTACCGATGTATCGGAATTCTGGCGTAACGATCTGGTAAGCTTTATCATCGGCTGCAGTTTTTCGTTTGAATCGCTGCTTATAGGAGCCGGAATCGACGTGCGGAATATTTCAGAGAGCTGTAACGTACCGATGTATATGACGAACATAGATACAGTGCCTGCGGGGGTATTCAGCGGAAAAATGGTAGTGAGTATGCGTCCGATTCGGTACGACCAGATTGTCCGCGCGGTAACGGTTACAGCTTCAATGCCCCGGGTTCACGGTTCTCCTTTTCATATAGGTGATCCGTCAGTCATCGGTATAAAAGATATAGACCATCCGGATTTTGGAGACAGTGTGACCATAAAAGACGGTGAAGTGCCGGTATTCTGGTGCTGCGGAGTAACGCCCCAGTCTGTTGTCATGAACTCGAAACCGTCTTTCTGTATTACTCATTCACCGGGACATATGCTTATTACCGACATTCCCGACGCAGATTTGATTTCATAGGGGGCATATATGACTCGGATAGATTTGAATTGTGACCTTGGAGAAAGTTTCGGGGCGTATACAATCGGTATGGATTCTGAAGTGCTGCCGTACATAACTTCGGCTAACATAGCGTGCGGGTTTCATGCCGGAGATCCGCTTGTTATGGCGCAGACGGTGCATGATGCGGTAAAAAACGGCGTATCCCTGGGTGCGCATCCCGGCCTTCCTGATATTATGGGGTTCGGGCGCCGTGTTATGAAGATTACGCCGGCGGAAGCAGAAGCGTATATCGTATATCAGACTGGTGCACTTTCTGCTTTTGCACATGCAGCCGGAACCGGACTTCATCACGTAAAACCGCATGGGGCGCTTTATAATATGGCTGCCGGTGACGATGCACTTGCTGAAGCTGTCTGCCGCGGAGTTGGAGCAGTGGATGAAAAACTCATTCTTGTGGTACTTTCAGGAAGCTGTATGCAGCGGGCTGCAGAACGTCTTGGAATACGATATGCATGCGAGGTGTTTGCCGATCGTGCCTACACAGATGAAGGAACACTTGTTGTCCGTTCTAAACAGGGAGCAGTCATCACAGATGAGAATGAAGTTATTAAGCGCGCCGTACGGATGGTAAAAGACGGAATTGTATGTACTGAATCCGGAAAAGAGATTCATGTTCAGGCTGATACGATCTGCGTGCACGGGGACAATCCGAAGGCATTACAGTTTGTTAAAAATATCCGGGCTTCTTTTACAGAGGCTCAGATAGAAGTGATGGCATTACCGTATTGATTTTTTTTTGTCAATAGTTAAAAAAATAACGAAAATTGTAAAAAAAGGCAGAAAGACACTTGATTTTTATTTTGTGTTTTTCTACACTGCAAAAGTAAGCAACAACGCTGTTGCCGCAACTGCGGATTTTTTTCCGCAGCATCCGCGGGGAGCGTTGGCGCTCCCCGTCTAGTAGAGGAGCGCATTATGAAAGTACTAACAAAAGTCGGAACTGCCGTTCTGGCAGTTGCAGTTCTTGCCGGTTTCCTTACCGGTGCCAAGAAAAATCAGACAATTAAAATCGGATTCAACATTCCGTTGACGGGTGATTCACCGAAGGTCGGAGAAAGTTCTAAATTTTCCGGTGAACTTATCAAGAATGAAATCAATTCGCAGGGTGGTCTTGAAGTAAAAGGCAAAAAATATATGCTGGACTTCGTATATGTCGACAATGAACTTAAGGCTGATTCTGCAATTCAGGCTGCCTATAAGCTGATCGATCAGGATAAGGTTCTTGCATGTATCGGTCCAGACGGTTCAGGCCGTGCAATTCCTGCCGGACAGGTATATAACGACGAGAAAACCCCGATGATTTCACCGTGGGCAACGAATCCTTCTGTTACGAAAGACAGACCATACGTATTCCGCGCATGCTTCCTTGATCCGTTTCAGGCTCCTGTTGCTGCTAAATTTGCAAAGGAACAGTTTAAAAGCACAAATGTAGCTATTCTGTACAACCTCGAAGACGATTATTCGAAGACACTTGCTGAGCTTTTCAAAAAAGCATGGGAAGGACAGCAGGGAGGCAAAGTTGTAGCATTCGAGAGTTTCGGACAGAAAGACCAGGATTTTTCTGTTCAGCTTACAAAGATCGTTGCATCGGGAGCTGATTTCCTTTATCTGCCTGATTATTATAACCATGTTGCACTGATTACAACTCAGGCTAAAGACCTGGGATGGTCAAAACCTGTTATGGGTTCTGATTCATGGGGATCTGCGGATCTTGTAAAACTGAGTAAAGGTGCCGTAATCGGTGATTATTTTACAACCCACTATGCTGCTGCCGGTGCTACCGGTAAGACAAAAGAGTTTATCGACAAATATAATGCTGCATACGGATACGTTCCTGATGATGTAGGAGCACTCACGTATGACGCGGTAAATATTGTTCTTACGGCAATTCAGAATGCCGGTATTACCGGTAATCTCAAAAAGGACCGCACTGCTGTACGGGATGCAATGGCCGGCATAAAGAACTTCCCCGGAGTGACCGGAAAGATGACATTTACGACGAATGATCCTGCAAAGGAAGCTGTTGTCGTACAGGTCGGTGAAAAAGGCGACTTTAATTTTGTAAAGAGTATTCAACCGTAATCCGGTTATTGATAATGCAGAAGACGGCTGACTGTATGTAAGGCAGTCGTCTTCTGCAATTTATATCAGCAAGAAAAGGAGGAATGATGAGTGTACGTATTTTACGATCACCATTCCGGAGTTTGCGGCTGCAGACTCTGTTTGACCTTTTAGAGGAGAAATTATGCTGTCGTATTTAGCTCAGAATGTTATTAATGCCCTTCAATGGGGCAGCTTCTACTCTATGATCGCGTTGGGATATTGCCTTGTATACGGAGTATTGCGGCTGATTAACTTTGCTCACGGTGATATCTTTATGACTTCCTGTTATATTGCTTTTTTTGTTATAGCCGGTATAACGGCTCATTTCTCCGGAATTACCGGAATAGCTCTTTTTGCCATTACACTTGTTGCAACTATGGCGCTGACTGCTCTGCTCGGTGTGGGAATCGAACGTGTTGCATATCGTCCGCTCCGGGAGAAGGGGGCCAACAGGTTGTATGTCGTTATTACAGCGCTTATGATTGGATTTATTCTTGAAAATGGGAATCTTGCTTTTCTTGGAGCAAGTTCACGCCGGTTTCCCGATATACTTCCGAAACTTATATGGAAAATCGGTCCGGTAACTGTCACTAATTTGAAAGTCATTGTTATTGTCAGTGCCTTTGTTGTATTTGGAGTACTGCAGTTTATTGTTCAGAAAACAACACTCGGTATGTCAATGCGTGCGATTTCTTATGATAAATTTGCTATTCCCCTTATGGGAATTCCTGTTAATAAAGTTATAACATTTACGTTTGCAATCGGTTCAGCACTTGCAGCTATTGCCGGAATTTTATTCGGAATGTCGTATCAGGTTATGGATCCGTATATGGGAATGATAATCGGATGGAAGGCTTTTATCGCGGCCGTAGTCGGTGGTATTGGAGATATCAGAGGTGCTTTCCTGGGCGGTTTCATGCTTGGAATTATAGAAATTCTGGTTACCGCTTTTCTGCCTTCAAGTTATAAGGATCTTGTTTCGTTCATAATTCTTCTTATTATTCTTACGTGCAAACCGACAGGATTTTTCGGTATTGCAAAAAGTACAAAAATTTAAGGGAGGAGAAAACATCATGTCTAATAAAAGTAAGAAATTTCTTGTCCCCGGAATAACGGCAGTTGTGATGGTGTTCATTGTTATACTGGCAAAGCTTGATATATTGAACAATTATTATCAGACCATACTTATGACTATATGCATTAATGTTATTATGTCTGCAAGTTTGAATATTGTGAATGGCTATATGGGAGAATTCTCCTGCGGTCACGGCGGATTCATGGCTGTAGGTGCATATGTTTCGTCTCTTTTGTCGCTTATATTTTTCTGTCCGGGTAACAGCATTACCGGACATGCACTGCTTCCTCCCGGGAGTGCCGTGTTTTTATTTCCGGTAGTCATCCTTCTTGGGGGATTTGCATCAATGATCGTCAGTCTGCTCGTCGCAATACCTTCGTTTAAAACACGTGATGACTATCTTGCCATTGTTACGATCGCGACTAATTTTATAATAACAACGTCTCTTAATAATATCCCGATTGTTGGTGAGAGCCGCGGACTGATGGGAATGAAATCGACGCTGAGCCAGATGAACAATATTGTTGATCTTCCGTGGAGTCTTATCTGGGGTATGATTTTTGCAGCGCTGACTGTGTATGCGATTCATCGTATCATGACGTCGACCCTCGGTCAGGGGATAAGTGCGATCCGATATGACGAAATTTCTGCAGAAATTATGAGTGTCAATACGAATAAAATGAAACTTATTGCATTTACGTTTTCATCAGGTCTGGCTGGTGTTGCAGGAGGACTTTTTGCACACATGCTCGGCTTCATAAATCCTGCATCATTCGGAATTATGAAATCAACAGAATCCCTTGTTATGGTTTATCTTGGCGGAATGGGGTCATTGAGCGGTTCTGTGTTATCCGCGTTTATATTTACAATTCTGCTTGAATTACTTCGTCCAGCGCAGATTTTTAAGTGGGTTATTATTCCGCTCATGCTTATCCTGATAATGCAGTTCAGACCGGAAGGAATTATGGGAACCCGCGAACTTCCTCAGGTTTTCCCGAAGTTGAAGAAACTGTTTCCTGTAAATCTTAATATCGTACGCCGGACAGAATCATCTGATACAGGGGGATCTTTATGAGCGATACAACGATTCTTGAGATAAATCACCTTACGCATCGCTTCGGTGGTCTTGAGGCGCTTACTGATATAAACGTAAATTTGAAGAAAGGTGAAATAGCAGGTCTTATCGGTCCGAACGGAGCAGGAAAAACAACGGTATTCAATCTTGTAAGCGGTTTTTACGTTCCTTCCGAAGGAGACATTCTTTTCAAGGGAAAGCGTATCAATGGTCTGAAGCCCCATGTCATAGCATCTATGCAGATCGGCCGGACGTTCCAAAATATTCGTCTCTGGGGCGACATGACGGTCCTTGAAAACATCTGTATTTCACAGCAGTACAGACTCAGCTATAATGTTGCAGATGCTTTTTTTGGTACGAAGCGATTTAAAAATGAAGAGAAGAAAATACACGAGGAAGCGTGGGCTTTGCTTGAAAAATTTAACCTTGCTGATAAAGCTCTGGACTATCCGAAAAATCTTCCATACGGTATACAGCGAAGAGTCGAAATAGCCCGTGCACTCAGCCTGAACCCTGATTTACTCATGCTGGACGAACCTGCGGCAGGATTGAGCACGTCAGATCTTGCCGATTTGATTTCATATATCAGGTGGATTCATGACACATTTGGTGTAACAATCTGGATGATCGAACATCAGATGCAGGTCATTATGACGCTCTGTGATTATATTCAGGTTATTAATTTCGGAAAGGAAATAGCTCGTGGTACTCCGGAAGAAATACAGACAGACCAGAATGTTATAAAAGCATATCTGGGAAATGGTGAGATAGACTAGTCAGGGAGGCTCCTATATGTTATTGGAAGTAAAAAATCTTAAGGTCGCATACGGTTATATTGAAGCACTCCACGGTATTTCGTTCAATGTTGAGAAGGGTGAAATCGTTACGCTCATCGGCGCGAACGGAGCTGGTAAAACTTCAACTCTTTTAACTCTTTCGCGTTTATCACGGCCTGAAGCTCCTGTCGTGAAAGAGGGGGACATACTTTTTGATGGAAAAAGTATTCTGAAAACAGAACCCCATGTTCTGATTCAGAAAAAAATGATGTGTCTCGTTCCTGAAGGCCGGCATATATTCGGTAACCTCTCGGTTGAGGAAAATCTGAAGATGGCTGAATACGGCCGAAGTAAAGATCCGACTCATGAAATGCGGACTGTTGAATTATATGACCTTATTTACGATTTATTTCCGCGACTGTATGAACGTCGTAAACAGCGCAGTGAACTTCTTTCAGGCGGTGAACAGCAGATGCTTGCGGTAGGACGCGCACTTATGACGGACAGTAAATTCATAATGCTTGATGAACCCAGTATGGGACTTGCACCAAAACTTATGTATGAAATGTTCAGAGCTCTGAAAAGACTGAATGATCAGGAAGATATGACAATTCTTGTAGTTGAACAGAATGCAAAGGTTGCACTGGAAT
Organism: Treponema sp.; assembly: GCA_023231445.1. Classification (GTDB taxonomy): domain Bacteria; phylum Spirochaetota; class Spirochaetia; order Treponematales; family Treponemataceae; genus Treponema_D. The sequence goes on from JALNVF010000069.1 coordinate 9,121, forward strand.
TTGCCTCCCGCGGATATGTGCTTGATACTGGAGCCATCATTGCGGAGGGTTCAAGTGGAGAACTAGCTTCTAATCCCGATGTAAAGAAAGCATATCTGGGCGGTTAAAAGAACTTTATAATGCTTTTTTTTGAAAAAGAACAGCAACCATGATATACTAATCTCTAGTAGATTATAGAGTGTATAATGGTTCTGTCCTTTCGGAGGGAAAAGAAGCATGCTCAGTCCTATCGACAGTCTATTTCATAATTCAAGTTTTTCTGATTTTTTATTCAACAATGTTGACGAAGCAATGTGTCTTATTGACAGCAACTTACATGTTCTGCGCGTGAATGAGGCATTAAAAAAAATATTCAATGTTAATGCAGCACAGGAAGGTATTCCGTTTGGAAGTGTTGCCCGGTGTAAATATGCCGCTCAGACAGATAAAATCTGCGGCAGTACAGAATCCTGTTCAGGATGTACCGTATATACCTGTGTAGAAGAAGCTATAAAAAATAAAAAAGAAATACGAAGAATGAGTCTGCCGTGGGAATTCACCGGAGACGGAAGAAAAAACGTGAAGTATCTGGAGTTTACGTATATTCCGATGTCATTCTGTAATTTAACGTATGTACTTGTTATTATTCATGATGAAAGCATGCTGGAAAAACAGGAACAGCATATTAAGGAATTATGTGACCGTGATTTTCTTACAGGACTTGCCGACAGACAGTATTTTTATGATGTCTTTGAAAGTTATTTCAGGACTGCAAAACGCGGATTCATTAATCTGGCAGTCTGTCTGATAGCTGTAGACTCGCTGCAAACGGTAAATGATATATACGGACACAGGGCAGGAGATTTTGTCCTTAAGGAACTGTCATCTGTTCTAAAAAAAAATCTGAGACAGGCGGATTTTTTTGCACGATACGGAGGAGATAAATTCGGTCTTTTTTTTCAATACAGGAAAAAGACTGATGTTTTTTTTGCTGCAGAAAAACTCCGCAGTCTGGTCGAAACACATGAATTTATATATAAAGAAAAAAAACTTCGCGTAACGATCAGTATAGGAGTTACAATACAACCCGGACACTCAACCGATATCGTCATTGCCAAAGCGGACAAACTTCTTCGTACTGCCAGGGAAAAAGGCGGAAATAAAATTGAAATTGACGGATAAAACATACAAACATATTTATCTGAACCGAAGTATGCGCTGATTTCGGGAACCGCGGAACTGCAATGAAATATCCCGCAGCTCTTCAATATACGGTCCGTCAACAAGTACATCAATCTGCGAAAGTATCTGGTCGGTTGCTTCGCAGTGTTTGCGTCCGTCAACCGGCTTCAGATCCGTATCGTACACATACCCAGTATAACACCAGATTGTCTTTTCCGGATATACCGTTCGAACCCGTTTCAGAAACGGAAGCAATGCTCTCTGGTTTTCCTCCTCAAACGGTTCTCCTCCCAGTACCGTAAGCCCCGATATGTAATCCGGCGCAAGAGCTGCCAGCAGATCATCCTCTGTTTTTTTTGTGAATATTGTACCAAATGTAAAATTCCATGTTTCTTTGTTGAAACATCCCTTGCAGCAATTTCTGCATCCTGATACGAACAGTGAGACACGTACGCCTTCACCGTTCGCAATATCTGTTCTTTTTATATTTCCGTAATTCATTATAAATGCAGCACACGCTCTTTTATTTCCTGCGTGCGTCCCTGATTCCAGTATTGTGTGCCTATGTATCCGCATGTGCGGCGGGCGACATTCATTGTTGTCTGATCATGATTTCCGCAATTGGGGCATTCCCATACAAGTTTGTCATCGACGTCTTTAACGATCTTAATTTCACCAGTATATCCGCATTTCTGGCAGAAGTCGCTTTTCGTATTGAGTTCTGCGTACATTATGTTGTTATAAATATGCTTCAGAAGCGACATAACAGCCGGGAGATTATTTTCCATGTTCGGGACTTCAACATAACTTACCGCACCGCCCGGCGAGAGTTCCTGAAACTGGGATTCGAAAGTAAGCTTTTCGAATGCATCGATGGGTTCTGTGACATGTACGTGATAACTGTTCGTGATGTAATTCTTGTCGGTAACACCGGGAATAACACCGAACCGTTTTTTAAGACATTTTGCAAATTTGTATGTCGTACTTTCAAGCGGAGTTCCATAGAGTGAGAATGCGATATTTTCTTCCGATTTCCATTTTGCACATACTTCGTTCAAATGGTGCATGATCTGAAGTGCAAACGGAGTCGCTTCCGGATCTGTATGAGGTTTTCCTGTCATGTACCGTGTACATTCGCACAATCCGGCATAGCCAAGTGAAATTGTAGAGTAACCGTTAAAGAGAAGTTTGTCGATTTTTTCTCCTTTACCAAGCCGCGCAATAGCTCCGTTCTGCCAGAGTATCGGAGCAGCATCACTCGTTGTGCCCATGAGACGGTTATGCCTGATCATGAGTGCCCGTTTGCAGAGAGCGAGACGGTCGTCGAGTATCTGCCAGAATTTTTCCATATTTCCGCCCGATGAACATGCAGCGTCGACCAGGTTAAGAGTAACGACACCCTGATTGAACCTGCCGTAGAATTTAGGTTTACCGTTCTCGTCATGATATACGGTAAGAAATGAACGGCATCCCATACACGGGTAGCAGTTTCCGTCTTTCAGTTCGAGCATTTTCTTTTCAGAAATATAATCCGGCACCATGCGGCGTGAAGTGCATTTGGCAGCGAGTTCAGTCAGATAATAATACGGAGTACCGTTATCAATATTGTCTGATTCAAGTACGTATATAAGTTTCGGAAACGCTGGTGTTATCCATGCACCTTTTTCATTTTTTACTCCCTGATACCGTTGTTTGAGAACTTCCTCTATAATCATTGCCAGATCCGACTTTTCCTGCTGATTTCTGGCTTCATTAAGATACATGAATACGGTGACGAACGGCGCCTGTCCGTTAGTTGTCATAAGTGTAATCACCTGATATTGAATTGTCTGTACACCGCGTTTGATTTCTTCATGAAGACGGCTGTCTACCATGTATCTGAACTGCTTGTCGTCTGCGATGAGTCCTGTTGCCTTCATAGTCTCCCTGATTTCCTTTTCGAACTTTTTGCGGCTTACATCCACAAAAGGAGCAAGGTGAGTAAGTGATATACTCTGACCTCCGTACTGACAGCTTGCAACCTGTGCAATGATCTGCGTCGCTATATTGCATGCAGTCGAAAATGAATGAGGACGGTCAATTTTTGTTCCGCTGATTACTGTCCCGTTTTGCAGCATGTCTTCAAGGTTTACCAGGTCACAGTTGTGCATACGCTGCGCAAAATAGTCTGCATCGTGAAAATGAATTATACCGGCTTCATGAGCACGTTCAATATCCTCGTCAAGCAGGAAACGGCGGGTAACGTCCTTACTGACTTCGCCTGCCATATAGTCCCGCTGGACACTGACGACAGCCGGATTTTTGTTCGAGTTTTCCTGTTTTACTTCTTCATTATTTTCATCGAGCAGACTCAGAATCTGTGCGTCGGTTGTATTTGATTTACGCATCAGTTCATGTTTGTATCGGTAGGTGATGTAAATCTTTGCAACATCATAGGCATGGCATTCCATAATACCGTTTTCTACCAAATCCTGGATTTCTTCAACGTTGAGCGCATGCTGCTGTTTCGCACACTCTATTTCTATGTCATCTGCGATCGATTCTATCTGGTTTTCTAAAAGCCTGTTCGTTTCTTTTGCCTCATTATTCGCTTTTGAGACTGCCGTTATTATTTTATTGCGGTCAAAAAGAACCTCAGCGCCGCTTCTTTTGATGATTTTCATTTATTCCTTCCTAAATACGCTATATATAGTGTTTTGTATGTGAGAATGTACTAGGTATAGTGTTTTAAGTCAATGCCTGATGACTATATTTTATGTTCTTTCTGGGCTATACTTATAGTATGTCAGCTCAGACGGTAAATAATTTTACGACTCTTGCCGGTGCTCTTGTCGGGCTGTACGGCAGAAACGTGCAGGTAGCACAGACGGACAGACTTTCCTCCGGCGGAACCAGTAAAGCATACGGTCTGCATTTAACGAATGGTGCTCATATTTTTATGAAGGCGAATGCCAGAAAAAATGCCGGATTTTTTACTGCGGAAGCTGCATGTCTTGCGGCTATAGCATCAACAGGAAAAATCGGGACACCAGAAGTTCTGTGTACGGGAACAGATCCGGGCGAACAGGAGGGGTATTCATTTCTTCTTCTGGAGTATGTAGAGTCATACAGTCCTATTAATTCATACTGGGAAACATTCGGACATGAGCTTGCAGAACTGCATAATTCCGATTGTTCAGGATTTGTCCGGGAGGGGAAATACGGTTTTATTCAGGACAATTATATAGGCGCGGCTGAGCAGACTAATAATGCCCGGAATTCGTGGGTGGATTTTTACAGGGACTGCCGGCTTGCCCCTCAGTTCAGGAAAGCGTCACGCTGTTTTTCCGGTACGATGCAGAGCAGAATTACGAAACTGCTGGAAAGGCTTGATTCATATATAGTGGAACCGGACAGGCCGTCGCTCCTGCATGGTGACTTGTGGAGTGGTAATGTCATTTGTGGGCCTGAAGGGAAAGTTTTCCTTATTGATCCGGCGTCTTACTGTGGTTGTAACGAGGCCGATATTGCGATGACGCAGCTTTTCGGTGGTTTCCCTGAAGAATTTTACAGGGCATATAATGAAGTGAAACCGCAGGAGCCGGGATATGAAAGCAGACGCGATATGTACAATTTGTATCATCTGCTCAATCATTTGAATCTTTTTGGAGCTGCATATCTTGAGCCGGTATGTAGTATAGTGGATGAATATGTGTGAGGCTTCATATGATTTATTATTTTTCAGGAACTGGTAATTCTCAGTATGTAGCGGAAAAAATAGCAGAATATACGAAAGACACAGCTGTTTTTATGCCACAGGCATTCGACCGGATGCAATCGGATATCAGCGTTGAAGAAGGAGAAACGGTCGGTGTTGTATTTCCCGTATATGCATGGGCTCCTCCTGCATTTGTCATGGATTTCCTGTCACATATTCATGTAAATAAAAAAGCGTTTACATATGCAGTCTGTACGTGCGGCGACGAGGCCGGAAAAACGATGGATGCACTGCACCATGTTTTCGCTTTTAAAAGTGCATATTCAATTACAATGCCGAACACATACATACCGATGTATAATACTGATGAGCCTGAACTTGAGCGTGAAAAGATAAATATCGCAGCGCAGCGCCTGCCGAAAATTGCCGCAGAAATTTCTGCTCACCGTGAAATTTTTGATGTTTTCGAAGGTCCTGAGGCATCGTTCAAGACTTTTATAATCAATCCCTTGTTTTCTTTGTTTGCAATGCGTACTTCGAAATTTTCTGCTGACAGTACCTGCATTGGATGCGGAGAATGTGTGAAAAACTGTCCGTTTCACGTTATTAAGCTTACCAGCGGAAAACCTGTCTGGCAGGAGGAAAAATGTTCAATGTGCATGAGTTGTATAATGCGCTGCCCGAAACGTGCAATCCAGTACGGAATCGGCACCAAAAAACGCGGCCGGTATGTATTTCCAGTTTTTAAGAAAAATCAGCAGGTTATCCTGCCTGATGCAGAACCGGAAAAAATACAGAATATACCGACAGTTTTATCCGGTTCATCAATCGAAATTATACGCTCTTCTGAAATCAGAACAGTAATGAATCCCGTTGTAACGGTTCGTAAACTTTACTACAGTGGTAATTCAGAAAGTGATTGTATTGCGGTTACGGAAACACACGTAAAACAGGGGGGTGTTGAGCCACGCTGTGCACATGTTTCAGCAGAGTTAATTTTATATGCACTTAAAGGATGTGCTAAGCTGCTTTTTACCGGTAATTTGGAACGGTCTTTTTCTGCAGGAGATGTTGTTCACTTTACCGAAAATGCAGTCTACGGTCTGGAAAATACGGACAACGACGAATTTATTTATCTTTCAGTCAGCTGTCCATCTGTAAAATCAGACAATACAGAACCCCGCATAGTCTGAAGAAATAACCGCTTATTTTAAGGTTGTCATGCATGTCTGCATAAGAGTAATGAAAAGATAAATTTTCTTGTAGACTTCAATGCCAAGATCCTTCGGCGGATGATCCGCATAATGTTCTATTTCTTTCCAGTTGATTATCATTTCAGGAGATTTTTTTGTCTCGTCTTCAAGAAGTGATTTGATTGTTTTTCCAACAGTAATCAAATTGCGGGTACTGTCGATTATAAATGTTTTTGCCTGTTCGTTTGCATCAGTAACAAGTCTGTTTATAACTCCGGCAGAATCCGCATCATGCTGGATACGGGGAAGAAGTGTCTTTATTTTTATACCGACGACTCCGTCGTCTGCAATATTCTGGTCGAAGGTCGAAATTGCATCTGAGGCCGAAAGCAGATCATTGTATGCGTTTGACATAGGAGACGATAGTTGAGAGGACGTCCATTTTCCCCGGATAAGAATCAGTTCACTGTATTCGCGTATATTCTTTTTTACAAATTCAAGAAGAAACCCTTTCAGATAATTTAACGGTTCATAGTAAAGATACCCGCGCAACCGTTTTTTCTCAAGATTTGCACTGCTTTGTTCAGTATAATTTTTAAGATAAAGAACGACCGTTGTACTGAACAGTTTTGTAAGAAGATCGGTTACTTTGCTGTTTTTCTCAGCAGACTCAAGCTTATGCAGTGCAGCAGCCGCCTCAAGCTTAAATTTATCAAGGAATGGTTCTACGATATTTTCCGGTGCATCTGCTATTACAGGCTTATAATCGGGATTTTCGGTGATAAGCTGAATCATCATTTCAAAGATTTCAGCTTTACGGATAGCCTGAAGCTTGGCAACGATTTTTTTCCAGACACTGGGAGAAACCGGTTCAACACCTTTCATATCCTTCAGCATTTTCATAAGCGGTGTCCAGTCTGTGTCTTTTGTTATGTTCCATGAAACCGTAATAAAGTCTTTTAAATCGTCAGCTATATATTCCCCGTTGATTTTATCAAAGCGTGGTGCTGCAGTAAATTGTTTTTCAACAAGCGTAGAGTCGAATTTTTTGAGCATGAAGTAGAAGTCATACATGCAGAAATCTTTAAATGCAAGAATATCTTTGTATAACTGTTCTGCCGTATTGATACGGTCAGTTCCAAATTCTCCCTCAAAAGCATCAAGGGATTCTTTTACATGCTGTACAAGCTGATTTACCGGAACAGTTTTACTTTTTACAAGAATAGCCTCTTCTGTCAGCTCTTCTTCTATTTTGCGCTGATTATCTGAAAGCGAGTATTCAATAACAGAACGTTTAAATGCATTTTCGTTCTGCACGTTCTGAAACATAACCTGCGCCGGCGTTACAGCTTTATAAATTTCATATATAAGTTTCGCAAAAGCAGGAAGTACTTCATTGTTTCCTGCTTTATAGAAATGGTAATGTGATTTAGAAAGATCTTTTGCGATTGCCCTCAGTCTCCGCTTTTTTTCGGCTTCAGGATCTTTTGACCCGAAAATCGAAGCAAAGAGATTCTGAAAGAAACCGCCGCCTAATGATTCTGTCCTGCCCATAGCTCCATATTATATGATATTCTC
>JALNVF010000070.1 GCA_023231445.1 Treponema sp.
CAGAGCGCCGCGATGTGCCTGCCTCCAAACTTGTCAGTACAGGCGCGTGCAGTTCCGCGCGCCTCATTCACCCGGCTTCTGACGGGCGCTGTTGCGCCCCTGCATACAACGCTCCGCGTCCGCTGGGTGTCAGTGCCATTCATAAAGTTTCCGCCCGCCAGACATGCCCAAGACACGCAGTCGACAATTTACGCTGAGTGCGCTAAGTCCTCCTGTATTCCGGGGTTTCCCTGCAGCCCCCGCCGCCCCCGGACCCCTGCGACCCCGCGTCCCTGCGAAAGTGGTACCGCATTTACCCGGGGGCTCGGAGGGGCCTCGGAGGGGCCTCGAAGGGGCTTCCGGCTCGTTGCACTCGACCCCGGAATACAGGAGGCATCGTTGTAAACACTTACGCTGAGTAAAGAGGGCAAGACAGGCGGGCGGAAAGCGCCGTTCCCGATTTTCTGCCTGATTCACAATCTAACTTGCCAAGTAAACAGGTAACCGACCGCCGCCCGGATGCGCCAGCGCATCAGAGCGGCTCATTCTCCCTGCTTTCGATTCATTCACGATATTCACTGAAAACAAGTATCATTCACAAGTGCAAGCCCGGCAGCGTCAGCAGTAACTGCCGCTGCCTCTTTCCCGATTTTTCGCTATGTGAAGAAAGTTTCCTCATGACAGCGTCGTTGAATGTGTTCTGCCCGCGCCGGATACCGTCCGTTCTTTCCGCTTCACGCCGTTCCGCTCCAGTCACTACCGGACTCCGGCGCTCCGTCTTCAGACCGATGTGATGAAAAGCAGCTTCCTGATTTTGACTGCTGATGTCAGTTAAACAAAAAGGTTGTCCTGGAGAACAGGCATCCATAAAATTAAAAAAACCGACCGAACGATACCGGAAAAAATAAACGTAGTACATTATGCCGATAGTGCTAAATATTTCGGGGAGCGCGTGCGGGGAAAGGTTAAAAAAGCTCAATAATATCAAAAGTCCGCATCGTGCGCATTGCCCACTTTCAGCACAAAATATATATCTCCTAATATATAAAGTATATATTATATTCTTTTAAGCGCACAAAGCGCACAGAAAGTAATATATCTAAAATCTGGTAAGTATTGCGGACGGTTAGCATGTATTGGAAGAAAACCGCGTGCGCATATATGCTTAGAAGCGCACTTTTCCCGCACGAATATGTAATTTTTTTATTTTAGAAGTTCTTCAGCCGAGCGGAAAGCGTGCATTATCTTACAGGCAGAACGAAGAAGAGGGGTACGGGGATAAACGCGGTGATTGAAAGAGCTCTGGTCTTAAAACTTGCAAAACTTGACAAAATAAATAACTTGTCATATATTTATCCGTAAAGGATAAATATGAATTAAGATGGATTTTGAAAATCCCGAAGAAATATTCAAAAAGTTTCAAAATTGTTGTATCTCTGCAAGAAAATGTATAGATATTTGGATTTCTGTATATGAGGAGGCATATAGAGATTATAAATTGAAGACTTCGGACGAGATTTTCGATTTTTTGCTTAATTCGATTGACATTGTTAGTATATGTAAAACTGAGAACTTTAATTATAATCCGAAAGGACCGCCTGTATATGGATATTTATTTTTGATAAGAGCGGAAGGCAAAACAAAAGGATATTTGGGCATCATAAAATTGCCACCCAATAAAGGAAAGTACAAGTGGACTATAAAATCGCTGCACAAAGATCAGGCAGATAAAAGCAGCTGTCAAAGTGAAAGCTGCGTGGAATTTACGAAAGATAGATATATAGAAGGAGCCTCTAACAAGGAAAAGAAATGAAGGAAATGAAAAGAATCGAGTGTCCGTTATGTGGAACAGTTATGGAGAAAAAAATACAATCTCATACTGTTACAATAGGACTGGGTGAAGATGTTGTTTCTTTGGAAAGTTATGAATGTCCTGTTTGTCACTTTGAACAGGGTGATAATTCTGCAAATGATAAAATTATGCGTTCCGGTATAGATGCAGCCTCCCAGAAATGTGCTGCTGAAATATTACAGAAATTCAAATCTGAAAAAATAAGTTTCTCCAAAATTGAAAGAAAATTTCTTTTGCCGTATAGAACGATTTCAAAATGGTATAACAGGGAAACAAAACCTTCTGCAGCTGCAGTTGCATTGCTCAGAATCATAAATGCTTTCCCATGGATGGAGAAAGCTGCTGAAGCAGGTTTTGAAACGGCAGAAGCAGCAACGGAAGCAAGAATATATTATTATACGGAGTTTAATAACAACGATAGAGAAATTAATTATGCAGAAAACAGGGAAGGATATATAATTACTGCAAACATCAAAAAAGGTCAGGAACCTTCGGAAGAAATGTCAGTTTCTTCCGATAAAAGGCCTGTTTTCATTGGTAATAACAGAAAGTCTGAATATAGATTCAATTATAATCTCGGGAAATGTAATGCATTATGAAAATTAATAATTTTATACTGACACTAAAAAGTATCCAGCTCTTTCATGAAAGAACAGATAAGTTAACAATTGACATGACTTCGTGTCAACTCGATGTCCTGAATGTAATTGATAAAACCCATAAATATGTCAGACTGTTAATCCGTATAGATATCGGTGATACAGAAAAAAACAGAATTGCGCAATTGGTTATTGCATATCAAATGCGTATTGAACTTCCGGAAGATTCAGAAATTAATAAAAAGGAACTGTATCTGCAAATGAAACCATTGTATTTTTCTCAGATAAATTCTCTACTTTCTGAAGTATTTCTTCCTCACCTGAATTATGAAGGCCTTGATCAGCTTTATGAAGGAGCTGATTCTGAACCGGCTGATAAAGATCAACAGCAGGAGTGATCTACAAGTACACTGAATTACTATTCTGTATTCGATATCAGGCTAATTTTAGACCTCGCTTGTATTTATCACCTGAAAATTGTGTTAGCTAGATGAAATAAATGGTATTTTTGTAATAAAAAATAAGAAGGGCTGGATAATGACTTCTGAAGATAAGAAATTATTTGATAAATTGTCATCAGACAGAAAAGATAGTGCAAAAACTCTTGAAAAACGTTCCATGAAGGGAGTAAAAACAAGCGTTATTGAAAAGTATTCAGACCAAGCTCATTTTGTATATGAGCTTCTTCAAAATGCAGATGACACAGGCGCGACGGAAGTTCATTTTGATTTATTGGATGATAAGCTTATTTTCATTCACAATGGAACTCGACACTTTTCTGTTACTGATGTTGAAAAGGAAACGGAAGATTCTGACAATGGTAGACTTGGCGATTTAAATTCAATTACATCTATAGCAAACTCTGCAAAAGGAAATGAATCAACAATAGGGAAATTTGGAGTAGGATTTAAGGCCGTATTTCAATACACAGAAACGCCATATATTTATGACTCAAATTATAGGTTCAAAATCGAAAGGTTTATTGTTCCTGTTGAGTTGCATGATGATTATCCAGGAAGAAAAAGTAATGAAACTGTTTTTGTTTTTCCATTTAATCATGGAAAAAGAACAGCAGAAGAGGCTTTTACTGATATAGAAAATAAACTTAGATCTCTTGTATTACCGGTTCTTTTTTTGAACAAATTACAACGAATAACGTTTTCAATTGAAAACAGTTCTGGCGGAGAATACAGTAAAGAAATAATTAAAAAAATAGATTTTAATAATCTGACTATAGGTAAATTTCTAAAACTAAAACAAAACAATGGTACGGAAGATACAGATGAATTAATATGGACTTTTTCACGGGATTGGGATGCTGATCAATTGGAATATACTGTTGGTTTTTTTATCGGAAGAGATAAAGCAAAGTCTGAAAAAGCAAAAAAAGATATATACAATCTTGCTGCAAGAGTCTATCCTGCATTCTGTTATTTTCCGACTAAAGTATCGACCGGACTGAATTTTTTAATACATGCACCGTTTTTATTAACTGACAGCCGTGAGGGTATAAAAGCCGGAGACGAACACAATCATAAAATGATTGATAAACTCGCAGTGCTTGCAGGTGATAGTATATTATATTTAAGAGACATTAGTAAAACTTTTGAAAAAAATTTTATTGATGACAATATATTAAATATTTTACCCTATCAACAGTTAACAGGTGATAATAAACAATCTATTGATTTTAATCCATTTTTTAATTCTGTATACAATATATTTAGAACAGAAAAAATCATACCGGGAATAAACAATACATTTTCGAAAGCAAAAGATTCATATCTTCCTGAAAATACTGATGTAGAAAAACTCTTTACGGAAAATATGTTAAAAACATTGACAGAAAATAAAGATGCAAAATGGGGCTTTGTAGAAGTAAAATCTGGTAATGATAAATATGGCTTTATAGAAGAAATATTAGACAGTGCAAAGTATGATTTTTATGAATATCCAACTATTCTGCAAAAACGCTCACGGGTTATTTTCAGTGATTTATTAGGTGCTATTACCAATGATTTTATTGAGAATCAAACTTTCGAATGGTTAAATAGATTCTACAGATATATATGTGAAACTAATCAAAGATGCGAGTCTGCTAGGAAATATGCAATTTTCTTAGATGAAAGCAAAAAAGCCGTAGCTGCCTTCGACACGGACAACCACCAATGTTTATTTTTGCCGTCAACAAATGTTACAGGTTATATAACGATCAATAAAGATTTGTTACAGCAAAAATATACAAAACAGCTTCTGGATGAATACAAAATAACGGAGCCCTCATTAAAAGGTGAAATATATAATAAATTAATACCTCAGTATGGGGATAAAAAAATAAAACCGGATACGATTGAACATTTTAAGAAGTTTTTATCATTTTATGTAGAATGTTCTATATCGGATAGGTCAGAATTGATTGAAAAATTAAAAAGAATAGAATTTGTCAGATATACTGTAGTTACTGATAAAATAGTTTACAGAGGAAAACCTGAATTAATCTATTATCCGGATGAAGAATTAAAAACTTATTTTTCATCAAAGGTTGATACTCGTTTTTTGGATTTGGAGGGATATAAATTAGTTGCTGGTGAATCCGGGAAATTTCTTGATGCTTTTTTTTCAGAATTGGGCGTTTCACACTTTCCACGAATAGAGAAAAAGAATTTATCAACATATGAGTTTGTGTCGATAGGTGAATATAAAAACATAAAGTTGGAACATTATTCTTCATATTCGCATTTGTTTGAAAGGTATGTTGACGGATGCTCTGAGATTTTAGATACGATCTGTAGTAAAAAAGATATAAATCTTTCAGTTGTACTTTGGAATATTTTAATTAATATTTTGCAATGTTGTAATATAGATTTTTATAATAAATTGCAAGGAGAATTTAATTACGTTTATTATTATGAGCGTGTTCAGATATTTGACTCCAGAAATATTACATGGTTAAGGCATAGAGCGTGGGTTTTAAATTCAGAAAATAATTTAGTAAGTCCTGATTCAATTACATTCGATGATTTATCTATAAATTATAATACATCTGGGAAATATACTGCGGAGCTAATAAAATTTCTTGAAATCAGAGAACCCATTAATACTGAAACTATAAATGAATTAAGTGGTAAAGAGAAATACAAATATGAATTAGGTAGTATCGCCAATGAGTTAGGTATAACGGAGGAGGATCTTCGAGAACTGGCAAGACAAAAGAAAAATAAAAATGATAATAGAGATATAACAGAAATAAATAATGTAAATGAAAATAAAATGAGTATTCATCCAGAGTCAAAATCAATTAATAACGATGAGTATAATTATTATCCGAAAGCAGAAGAATCAAATAGTACGGATAAAAAAACTTTTAATGAAGATATAATCGCTCAAGAAAAAAATGATTTTTTAGTAATGTCTGATATAAGAAATCGCCTGAAGGTAAAGAGAGAACAAATAAAAACTCAGAAAGGAGAGAAGGATAAGAAATTTACAGCACTAAATACAGAAAATTTGCAGTCAGAAAGAGAAAATTTAAAAGTTGAAAAAGAAAATATTGATTATGATGAAGATGAGTATACAAAGCCTCCTGTTGATTATAATAAAAAGCTTGAAAGAGCAAAAAATAAAAGTGCTGATGATTTATACGACCTCGAGAATATGTCCAAATGGCAGGAGATTGCAACATCAAGTAAAAAATATTCATACATATGGTTTACGGCATTGTTGGAACTTGAAATATATGAGAACAATCAATCAAATTACAATAGCAAAGAAATTTCAATTACCTTTACAAAGGTTGAACAAGAAGAAGGTTCAGAACGAACTCTCATTTTAAGAGAACCAAGCAGAAATATTCCGCAGTTTATGGAGGAACTTGAGAATGTACCTTTGTTATTGACTTTCAGTGATAAGACTAAAAGACTTGAAATAGAAGTAATTAATGTTATGTCATATGTGTTACGAGCAAGACTTAAACCAAATGAGAATATTAAGGATCTGAAATTCGAAGACGTACGGGAAGCTCATATTGAAGCAAAAAATCCTGTATTCTTGCTTAATGAACTAAAAAAAAGTTTTTCAGAATTGAAATTTGATAACAAATTTGATATGCAGACAAATCTTTGTGAGAATATTGAATTTATATTTGGACCTCCGGGAACCGGAAAAACGACTTATCTTGCAAAAAACGTTATTATTCCTTTTATAAAAAACAATGAAAAGGTAAAAGTCCTTGTCTTGACGCCGACAAACAAAGCTGGTGATGTTGTAATAAATAAAATTCAACATCAGTCGATTGACGGATCTTATAAAGATTGGCTTGTACGATTTGGAACAACATCTGATGAGAATATTGAAGAGAGTGGTATTTTTAAAGATAAAAGTTTTAATATTAAGAGTCAAAATAAAAGCGTTGTGGTAACAACAATAGCAAGATTTGCCTATGATTTTTTTATTCCGGATTCATCAACAAGAGTGTACATAAAGGAAATAAACTGGGATTATATAATTATTGATGAAGCTTCTATGATTTCACTTATAAATATTGTCTATCTTCTTTATAAAAAGACTCCGCGAAAATTTATTATAGCAGGTGATCCATTTCAGATTGAGCCTATTACAGCGGTAGACATGTGGAAAAATGAAAATATTTACACGATGGTAAAACTTGATTCTTTTGAAGCTCCACAGACGATTCCACATAAATATCCTGTTCATTTGCTGATGACTCAATACCGAAGTATTCCTGAAATTGGAGAAGTATTTAGTAAATTAACGTATGGCGGTATGCTTCAACATGATCGTTCTTCTGAGGGACGAATAAAAATAAATTTAGGCGATAAGCTGATTCTTAAGCCAATAAATATTATTGATTTCCCAATTAGTGAATATGAAAGTATATATAAGTCTAAAAAACTGAATAACAGCCCATATCATATTTATACAGCATTACTTACTTTCGAATATATAAAATATTTTTCAAAGCAAATAAGTATAAATGATTCAAATAATAAAATTTCAATTGGAGTAATAGCACCATACAGAGCTGAATCAGATTTAATTGAAAAACTTTGTTCAAGATTTGTTTTTGCTAATAATATAACCGTTCAGTGCGGTACTATTCATGGTTTTCAGGGCGATGAATGTAATGTTATTATTGCTGTGTTCAATCCTCCTCCGAATATTTCAACTTCAAAAGAAATGTTTTTGAATAAGAAAAATATTATTAATGTAGCAATTAGTCGCGCTAGGGATTATTTAATTATTCTTATGCCGGACAGTGAAAGTGGACTTGGAAAAATGCATGTAATTTCAAAATTGAGAGATTTATGTAGAAAAACTGATTATCAGGAAATAAAATCAGAACAAGTTGAAAGTATTATTTTCAATGGTAATACAAAATTTATTGAAGGAAATTCATTTGCAACAAGCCATCAAAATGTGAATGTTTACGATACACCGGACAGTCGATACGAAATCCGAACCGGAGATTCCGCCGTAGATGTTCAAATCCATATAAAGACGAAAATCGTTATAAAAAAAAGACATCCGAAATTCCACGTGGAGTAAAAAAATTTAACTTACCAATCTTCATCTTTTGTTAAGAGTGCCTTTTCATAGGAATCATATAAACTCTTAACATAAAACTTAAAACGGTCTAAGCTTTTATCGTCTTTGTGAATATCCATTTCCATAGGGTAATCATTAATATAAAACGTTTCCAAAGCTTCAGCACTATTAATTTGTATTCTAGCTTTATTATCTTTAACGTCAATTTTAAATAATACATCGTATAGATTGCTAATGTTATTTTCTTTATCTATATTTCCAATTCTTCCTTTCCCAATAATTGAACCAGCTTCCTTATCTTGAAAATCAATCACTGTTTTTGCAGAAATAAAAGCTTTTGATACCCACTGCAAACTCATTACATAGAGCTGTTCTTTAGTATTTTGAGATTCAATTATTCTTTCCAGCATTTCTGGCTGAGCACGAGGTAATATTTCTTCCTTTTGGGGTACTGTGTTACACGATAAAAAAAACATACCAACAGCAAATAAACCAATCTCCAACTTCTTCATAAATGCTCCTTAATTGCATTTTATAATAATTTAGAATAAAATGCGCCCTTTTGTCAACACAGTTATTCAGGCAGTTTAAGGTGGTCAAGCCGCTTCCCTGTTGTCCAGACTGACAGTCTGGAACGACTCATACATTTCATCAGGAGTATAGTAGTCCAGACTCTGATGAAACCGTTCCGTATTATAGTAGTTGAAGTAAGCATTCACCCCCGCCTTCAATTCAGACATTGTTTCATACCGATTAAGGTAGATATCTTCGTACTTGAGGCTCCTCCAAAGCCGTTCGATTCTTATGTTGTCCAGCGCCTCTCGATCCGTCCATGCTGATTTTAATTCCGTATTCTTCAAGAACACCGATAAAGACATCCGACGTAAGCGTGCACTCCCTGCCCTCTGTGTCAAGATAGATGTCGTCCATCGGGGTTTTGGGCGTATCTTCCGTAACGGAGTACTCTTTTCCTGTAATCCTCTATTGAAGTCATTTTTTTTTCCAGCTACAGGTTCTAGAAAACAGAATAAAAAATGATAACCGGACTATTGGGTGTAAGCCTCGTTCATCGTTTACAGAAGGAAGTGTACCACCGGATACAGGGAATAAAATGCAACGGATATTGCAAATTTGCAAAATATTGGTTTACGCGTAAGTGCAGACATCTTTTCTGTATAAATCAATACTTGTTATTCCTCGTTGTTCATTATTAATAATTACATTCAGTATAAACATTGATATGAGATATTTATTTAAAATACCTGCCAAGTTTTATGAAAATACTTTACAAATAGATAGCGTTGTCTCAAACATTCCCGGAATGTACGCTCAGCCGTCTCATACAACCGGGGCAGGAGGTTATTATATGCTCCTTGCGGCAGGCATCAAGGCCATGCCGCTCCGCGGTTGTTCGTTCACTTTGTTCACTCCCAAGCCTTGACACCTGCCGTACTTCGCAAGATCAGGTGAATGACCACGGTTGTATAAACAGGGGGCTGCGGCCTTTTGCCGCAGGCTGTCCGGTAGACATCACGTGTACCGGCTGTTGAACTTTTTTTAATCGCGCGGGGTGCGCGGAGGAGAACGAAACATGAAGGGAAATGAAATGCTGTACCCGGAATTTAGACGGTATCCGGTGTACTGGATGGCGATTGCCGAGAGAAGAGACGTAGTTGTAAACGACTACATGGACACAGAACTGCTTGAGGAGAAAGAGAACGAGTTGCGGGATAATCCCGTTATTATGCTCAGAGAAAGGGCTGCGCGTATCATGGAATGCGGTCCCGCCGCGCTTGCCTACGGTGAATCGTTTGGGAAGAATGTCAGGAACTTGTTTCCGCATTCAAGTCGAATGCGATCATACACGTTGCCGTGTTTGGGAAATCGAGGAAATACAGGGATGGATTATTTGACAGTTGCATATACGGAAATGAAAAAGGCATTCACGCGGTGGAAATCGCTCTCTTGGGCGAATGGCAGGAAGAAGTGTTCGGCGGCGGAACGGACTGCGTACAGGCAGAGGACGTACACCGCCACGCGTCTGTCACGCAGCATGAACCGTCATACGGCATAGACCACGGCTGCTAAAACAAAAAGGGACAGGCATTAAAACCTGTCCCTTTTTGTTTACCAGTACTATTTTGTGATTTCCACGCGCCCTCCCGTCCTTCGTATGATATTGAACTGATTGATTTCCGTAATTTTAGCAGGCGCTCCGTCGTTCATCGTGATATAGATTCCGTATTCACCGAACCTTTTTTTATCAAGTACGTCACTGAGCAGTCCGGAGACAGCCCTGATGATGTCCGTTTTGTTTGTAATCATCACCCGGCCTCCTGCAGCTCATTTTCATCTCCGAATAAAAATCCCTTCCGCATTGTGCCGAGCCAGTGGAAAAGGTCAAGTTTCCGGAAAATGATATTACCCTCGTTGCGGACATACGGGATAATCCCCCGTTTTACCTGTCCGTATATTTTTGACGTACTGCATTTCAGGTACTGTGCCGCTTCTTTCACGTCAAGAATATCCATGCCGCCGTCTTCCACATTTTCAGTTACATCCGTTTCAGTCATTACAACTCCTTTTTTTCTGTTTTGATACTGAAACAATACCACCGGAAAAAAACACGCGGATGCAACGGATATTGCAATTTCCTGCAAAGTTGGTTGCATCCCTGTGTAAAACATTTTCAGGCAGAGGCATCTCCCGGGAACTGAATAATCTGTCTGTACGTGTCGTTCATGGCAGATTCGACCGCTTCGATACTCTGCCTCGTTTTATGATTCGCATACTGCTTCGTCATTTCAGGTGAAAGGTGTCCGAGTGCCTGCTGTGCCTGTTCCTGCCTGACCCGTTCAACCATCTGTGTGGCATAAAAATGCCGCCAGCTGTGGAATACGATATTCCGTTCCTTCCGCTGGTCTTCGGAGATACCGATTCTGTACAGGGCACGGTACAGCGAGTTTTCAAAGAATTTCCGGTCGACTGGAATCGTACAGTCCCTGCTGGAGAAAAATACAAGGGACAGATCACTGTACTGCGGATTCCGTTTTGCGTATTCTTTCAGCGCCCTGCTTATGGCCGGAACAACCGGTACATCGCGTGTATGATGATTCTTCGTGTCCTTTATCCTGTCCTGCGTATTATATCCGTGGCGAACGTGAATAACGGTGCTTTCAATGTCGCATGTCCTGACAGCCTGAACTTCCTCGACGCGGAGACCGGAGAAAGCCGCAAGCATATTTCCCAGTTTCCCGCCTTTCTCGTTCCAGTCCAGATTGAAAAGCTTTCCGACTTCCCCGTTTGTGAGAATACCGCGCTCCTTCGACCTTGAAGAGAATGAAGAGATACTTGAAAATAAATCAATGCCGAGCCAGTGCTGGTTAAACGCGTAATCATACGGAACTTTGCAGCAGTTCAGTGTTTTGTTTACGGTAGCCCCGGAAAGTCCGTTCCTGACCAATGATTTCAGGAATTCGTTGAACCGTTTTGATGTAATGTTTTTTACAAGTTCGTCTCCAAAATATTTTTTTATATGAGCATGTACATTGCTGCGCATGTCGTAACAATACCGTTTTGTATTTTTCCGTCCATGTATTTCCTTGTCGTCGAGGTGTTTACTAGTTTCTTCCCTCCATTCCTCCGTAAGGAAATCGACAAGTTTACGTTCGCCGATGGAAGATTCCGCGAGTTTTGCAAGTTCCAATTCCTCCTGAAGTTCTTCCGGTGTCTTTTTTCTGCAGGCTGCAGCCTTTGCGGGAACTGTGGGGACAGCCAGTATCCCGGTAACAGCGGACTCGGAGACAGTATGTACCTGAGGTACTGTAAAAGCAGGAATCGAAGTACCGAATTTCTGGGAAAGGAGAGCGAAGACGATGGACGCCTGTTCATCGGTTATCTTACCGGAAGCGAGATCCGCCGCAAATGAAAGAACATCGAACTGTTTTTGAGACTGTTGAGGGGGAGTTACTGCGGAAGCAGAAGAAATATGAGCATTTACCCGGTGTGAAGGTATGCCGTTCCGCAGCCAGTCGTTGACTACGGAAAGCGCCTCATCAAAGCATTTCTTGTGAGTGCTTTTTTCCGAGATGATTAAACCTGTCTTCTGATCCACGAAGCGGACACGGTAGAAACCGTTCGGGCGCTGATCAAGATAATACGGACGCAATAAAAACTCCCATGCCGTCCAAAAGGCCCCAATGGGTAAATCTTTGGGGAAACTTTTGGGTAAATGTTTAGTTTTTAGCGTCCTTCGACCCGAAGGGAAGCTTTTTCAGACACAAATCATGTTATGCTGAAATAGGTAAATCGTTATACTGTAAGGAATTGCAGAACAAGAAGCAAAAACATTTTACAGCCAACAGAGGGACTTGAACCTTCCACCTCCGCATTACGAATGCGATGCTCTACCAGATGAGCTATGTTGGCAAATGTAAAATAAGTATATCAGATTTTCTGACTGATGGTCAAGTATTACGGACGTCCGTTACTCTTAACTATTTTTGCAGGATGTTGGCGGCACGTGTATCAAGAATACGTTTCATATCGGCAATATTTGCCACTATCATATAGTTGTCGTACACTTCAAGCTTTCTTTTTTCTACGAATTTATTCACTTCATCCCGTGTTGTATCAAGCGGAAGTCCTGCCCAGTGGGCGAGATCTGCGGTAGTAACGTTAAATTTCCGCTGCCGCTCATTCGGATTTTGAGCAGGATTCATTTCTTCAAACATAAGAAACACATCCGCAAGCCGTGCCTGTAAATCTTTTATAACAAGAATACGGAACCTTCGTTTCTGATCATAGATCCGCTTACAGAAAAGCTTGAGAAGAATAATAGCTATCTGGGGATTTCCCGTAATCAGCAGTTCAAAATTTTCTTTATTGAATTCAAGACACTCGACTCTGCCGATAGCCACACACGTCGCAGAACGGGCAGAGTTATCCAGAATTGCCATTTCTCCAAAGAATTCACCCGGCTTCAGGATGTCAAGATTTTTCTTTGAACCATTTACGCATTTTACAAGTTGTACTTTCCCGGACTGAATGAGGTAAAAACAATTGCCCGGTTCAAATTCGCTGATTATGACATTGCCCGGTTTATACTGCTTTGCAAATCGTTCAAAGGCTGGTAGGGAGAACTGTTTTAAAGCCCCTGCAGATTCATCTTCATCAGACGAAAATTCGTCGTTTCTGCCTTTTTCATTTACTTTCGTGTTACGGAGTTTTGCGTCTGCATAAAGTTTTGCAACTTCATCCTTTTTAAGGGTATCAGGATATAATGCAAGGAATTTTACACAGATATCGCAGCAGGAAAGATATTGTTCATCGTCATAAAAGCTTTTAGCAACGGCAATCATGCCTGTCTGCTGATCTTCTGTTACATTGTTAAGAATCGCTTCTGTTTTTTTATGAATCTGGCGGAGTTGATTTGAGAATACACGGAGCATTTTCATGATCACCGGTCTGTTTCCGCTGAATATCTGCTCAAATTCCATAACTGTGAGAACTACTGCCACACAATCTGCAAGTGCGGTAGCTGTTTCTTCCCGGGGAAAATGACCTAACGCTGATTTTACACCAAAAAATTCGCCGTTCTTTACCTGCTCAGTAACCGGCTGATTTGATTCAATGTCTATGCTTGTAAGTACGAGAATACCTTTCTGCAGAATAAAAATGCGTTCATCCTTATCTCCCGCAAAATAGACGATTGAACCTTTTGTATATTGCATCGCTTTGGGCATTCATTTCCTCTCTATATCAACCATTTTAACATTATATCATAAAAAAAACATTTATGCTATTCTATTTCCCTATGATAGACCTCCATGTACATACGAATGCTTCTGACGGACAATATTCTCCTGCTGATTTAGTAAAAAAAGCAGCTGAAAAAGGGATATCGGTTCTTGCAGTGACAGATCATGATACCGTTGCCGGGCTTCAGGAAGCTGCAGTTGCGGCAGAACAGGCAGATATAGTATTTGTCCCTGGAATAGAACTGAATATTGAATGGCCGACGGGAGAGTTCCATCTGCTCGGTTTGGGCCTGAAACGGATTACTTCATCGCTGCAGGATGTAATAAAGCTGCTGCAGGAAAAGCGTGAAGAACGAAATATCGGAATGATAGCAAAAATGAGGGAAGACGGCATAGATGCTTCATATGAGGAACTTCAGACACTCTTTCCCGGACGTTCAATAGGACGTCCGCATTTTGCGGCATATCTTGTAAATAAAAAACTTGTACGAAACAGTCAGCAGGCATTTGACAAATATCTGGCAAAAGGCCGCAAATGGTATGTAGAACGTATTGGTGCAAATCTCGACGAATCAGTACAGGCTGTCGTTGATTCCGGCGGTGTGCCTGTTATTGCACATCCACTTTCGCTGTATCTGTCCTGGGGCCGGATGGATGATGTCCTTGAAGACATACATGAACGCGGAGTTGAAGGTCTTGAAGCATATCATCCGGGGGCAAGAGAAGTCGACTGTGAACGTCTGGAAAAGCTTGCACGGGTGCATAATTTTTTTATTACGGCTGGCAGTGATTTTCACGGTGAGAAAATCAGAGCAGACCGTAAAATCGGTCATACATGCGGCGGCAGAAAAATCGATGACCGGTTTTACTATAATGAACTTCTGCCTCATCTTTCCTGTAAAAGTTAATTCAGAACGACAGAAAACTGCATAAAATAACAAAGTTCCGGTAATCATTAAATAGATGATTTCTACTTAGGAGCAGAATAAGCAGATTTTTTCTTTCTCGCCTTTCGGTTATGAAGGATCACTTGTAACAGTTGAAGTTGATTTACGCCGGGGCATTCCGGCGATAGATATTGTCGGCCTTGCTGACGGTGCTGTTAAGGAATCCCGCGAACGTATGCGTGCCGCGATAAAGAACTCCCGATTCGATTTTCCTCCGGAACGAGTGCTTATCAGTTTGTCTCCCGCCGATATGAAAAAAGAAGGCTCGGGTTTTGATCTTGCAATAGCACTCGCGGTACTTGTTGCGCAGGAGAGCGGTGGTTGTTGTTACAATGAAAATGCGAAGGAAACTGCCGGGGGTAATTCTGATGTAAGAAAAAACAGGCTTAGTACCGTTACTTCCGATGACATACTTATTATGGGAGAACTTGAGTTATCCGGCAGGGTGCGCAGTGTACGTGCTGTCCATGCTGCTGCATCTACAGCTGCTTCCGGTGGAATAATGAGATGCATTGTACCGGCAGCCGACGCCGGCGAAGCACGTGAAGTTCCCGGTATGAAAGTGTATGGTGCGGATTCTCTTGAATGTGCGTTCAATGCGTTAAGTCATCCTGAACTTTTTACCGAGCGTGGTGAGTCTGTCGAAAATGCGTTTATTCCTGCGGGATGTACGGAACTTAGCGGTATACTGTTTCCTCCTGTCCCTGCAGGGTTCGAATTTGCCGACATTACCGGCCAGCCGTTCCTTATCCGCGGCCTCCAGATTGCTGCCGCCGGCGGGCATAATCTTCTGGCAGTAGGTGCACCGGGATGCGGCAAGACAATGGCGCTTCAAAAATTTTCTGCATTACTGCCGCTCCTTACCGTAGAGGAAGCACAGCCTGTCACACGGATTTATTCTCTTGCGGGGCTTATGCCGAATCAGGAACCTCTTATCAGAATTGCACCGTTCCGGCAGCCGCACCAGACAGCCACAATTCAGGGAATGTGCGGCGGTGGTCCTTCCTGTATCCCCGGAGAGATATCGCTTGCTCATAACGGCGTATTATTTCTTGACGAAGCTGCCGAATTCCGTTCATCCGTCCTTCAGATGCTTCGTGTACCGATAGAAAGCGGAAGCGTAACACTTGCACGGGCAGGCCGTTCTACGGTATATCCTGCGTCGTTCCAGCTTCTTATGGCGGCAAATCCGTGTCCGTGCGGTAATTTCGGTTCGAAAACCAGGGTTTGTCTGTGCAGTGCCCGGTCTGTTGAACAGTACTGGAAGAAGTTTTCGGCTCCTCTCCTTGACCGCATAGATATCCGGATTCCTGTAGAAAACATACCTGTTTCTTCGGACAGGCTTTCATCCGGATCCGGTAACCGGAGTCTGACAACAACAGCACTCCGTAAGGAAATAGCACGTGCTGTGGCAATTCAGCGGGACCGGCAGGGATGCCGGAATGCAAGACTGACGCCGCAGAATGTTGCCGGATACTGCAGTATGATGAGCGGCGCACGAAGTTTGCTTGATGCTGCAGCTCAGCGGTACGGTTTTTCCCCGCGGGCAGTTTCGAGCTGCCTCAGGATATCACGTACTATTGCAGACATGTCCGGGGCTGAGATAATACAGGAAGAACACGTGCAGGAAGCGGTAAATTACCGAAAAGGATGCAGCAGTTTTCTGTCTGAAGATATCGATATCTGACGATGCCTGCAGCTGTGTTAAATAAAAAAAGACGTCATAACCGGTTGACGTCTTTTTTTTACCGGCAATGAGACTTGAATCCCTCCGGTCGCGGCCATCGTGGCCGCTTGCTCCGGGACGCCTGCGGCCACTGGCGCGGACATTCTGTCCGCTTTTCGCTTCGCGCGTGGCCTCCGGAGTTCAAGTCTCTGTATGCCGGCCTGCAGCTGTGTTAAATAAAAAAAAGAGTAAGCGTCAAATCCGTCCCACCTAAAAAATAAAAAGAAAAAATAATAAAGTATACAGAAGAGGAAAAAGATGGAAGGAAACAGCGAAAGTATACTAGAGGGAGCAGCGGACTGCCTGCTGC
>JALNVF010000071.1 GCA_023231445.1 Treponema sp.
ACATATCCGGCTTCCGGAAAATCCGCAGCGGTATACGGCCATGCCGAATGCAGTAAAAGGGAAAGGCATATGGGCTGCAGGCGGCGCAAATGAAAGCAATGTCGCCATGACGGCAACGGAAACAATCACGTCAAACGAACGCGTGCTCGGTGCGGATCCGCTCGTGGAATACCGGGCGGCAACTGATACGGAACCTGAAAAAACAGGCGGCATCGGCGAGGAAGATCTTGTCGTCATAACACTGCCGTACATTCGCACCGCACGAGAAGGTGTAGTGCGTCTGGGGATGCTGCTTGAGCAGTACGGAACGTATGAAATGAACGGAATTGCTTTTTCCGACGTACATGAAATCTGGTGGTTCGAAACAATCGGAGGCCATCACTGGATGGCGCGCCGCGTCCCCGACGATGCATACGTAGTTATGCCGAACCAGCTTGGAATAGACGATTTTGATCTGCACGATGCGCTCGGGGAACAGAAGAACTTCATGTGTTCTGCAGACCTCGCGGACTTTACTGCCGCATACCACCTTAACCCGGCAAACGGGAAAAATGTCTCTTCCGGTACCTGTATAAATACCCGCGATGCGTTCGGCAGCCACGACGATGCGGACCACGTCTATAACACACCGCGCGCGTGGTTTATGGAACGGTATTTCAATCCGCATACATCAGTCTGGGAAGGTCCGGCAGCAGAATACACACCGATGTCCGACAACATTCCATGGTGCAGAATTCCGGAAAAGAAAATCAACGTTGAAGATATAAAATACGTTCTGTCGTCGCACTTCCAGGGAACGCCGTACGACCCGTATGCATCATACGGTGATCCGTCGGTGCGCGGTGCGTTCAGGTCAATCGGCATAAACCGCAACGACTTCATGGCACTGTTCCAGATACGTCCGTACGGACCGGAATGCTGCAGTGTCGTTGAATGGATTGCGTTCAGCTCGAATGTGTTTAATGCACTGGCGCCGTTTTACACGAACTGCGGCACCACTCCGGCATATCTTTCAAACACGACTGATGAAGTTTCAACGGAAAGTTTTTACTGGACGAACAGGATTATTGCGGCGCTCTCCGATGCTCATTACGGAAAATGTCTTTCCCATATAGAACGGTACCAGCAGGCGGTGCAGTCGCACGCGCATGAAATTATTAATTCATACGACGAAAAACTGGCGGCGGAACATGATGCTGCAAAACGGACGGCGCTCTGTGAAAAGGCGAACGGTGAAACTACAGCCATGCTCAAAAAGGAGTCACAGGCAGTATTGAACAACGTCCTGTTCGAATCAAGCAGCCTCATGAAAAACGCTTACGCCCGTTCCGACGCATAAGACGGAAACGGGGGACGACGCCCCGCAGCAGCCTTCCGGCAGTGCCTGGCTACATTCCTATATGGTTCAGTAAACCGTAAACAAGCAGAGCAGGCCACACAATCGCTTTAAGAAACCCGAGCACCCCTGCCCAGAATGTTGCAGCATGAGAAATAAAATAGACAGCCGCTCCGATAAAACCGATCCCGTACACGGCTCCCGCCGGTCCGTTACCATTGTTACTGCATCCCATAATTATACCTCCGCAGTGGGTTACACCCTCTTTAAGTCACTCGGATAAGTGATCTGTATATAAATATAGGCGGGCGGATATGCATCTGTCAACAGGAGATATTTTCAGCATATAGGACAGTATGCTTTCAAACGGAACGCAGACTGTCCTGTCTGTTATACCATTCATACTGAAAAAACATACTGCCTGATTTTATTCCGAAGCAGCCCCCTGCATTGCTGCATATCCTGTTTCTCCTGTCCGTACACGAACAACATCGTTAAGTGAATAAATAAAAATCTTACCGTCACCGATATGACCTGTATACAAAACATGCCGGGCCGTGTTCACCACATCATCAACAGGAATCTTTGCAACAACTATCTGCACACAGATTTTAGCCCGGAGATGAACGTCCATTGGAATACCACGATAATATTCATTATACCCTTTCTGTACACCGTAACCGGAAACAGGAATAACTGTCATTCCGGTAACACCAATGTCGTTAAGCGCTGTCTTCAATTTTTCAAACTGTTCTTTTCTGGTAATTATCTCAATTTTAGTAAGAGATGTTTCTGACAGACTGTTGTTTTCATAATGGTACGGTTCTGCTTTAAAAACGGTATCTCTGCGTTCTTCTGCGGTAACTTTATTCACATAAGTATCGGTAAAATCTGTCGTATTAATATTATAGGCAAAATCAAAATAAGAACTTACCAGACCATGTTCACAAAGATCAAGTCCTTCGATTTCCTCATCGACTTTTACACGAATTCCCGCTGTCCGCTTTAAGATCACCATAAAAATACCGAGTATAATAAACACTACGGCAGCGGTAAGCAGTGCAGCAACCAGAATAATCCCAAGAGATTCAAGACTTCCGGTAAAGAAAAGACCGTTTATCCGCGAAAACAGTGCACATCCGGCGAGTCCTGTACAGCTTCCCAGCCCGAATATCGTTGAGAACCCGGCAGGATCATCAACCTTCAATGTCCGGTCAATTCTTTCAATAATGACTACTATAAGAATTCCAGTTAAAACTGAAATAATGCACACACTCCATGCAGGAACGTTTTTACCGCAGCTGCTTGCAGAAACAATTCCTGCAAGGAATCCGTTCATTGTCAGTGTAATGTCAGTTTTTTTGTAGCGGTACTGCGTAAAAAACAACGTTGTTATTCCGGTAATACACGATCCCAAAAGCATATTTTCTGCATATATATCTACGGTGGTAATACTGCCTTCTTTTATCAGCCCGAATAGAAGGCTCATAACGAACCATGAAAGGATGACAACAATCGTTCCAAAAAAAGCTATTGGAATGTTATGTCCCGGTATTGCATGAGAATTTCCTGCTTTGTCGAATTTTCCGAGACGGGCCCCCGTTATTTTTGCACCGACAAATGCAGCGGCACCTCCTGTCAGCGGAAAGACTGCAAAAGGAGGAAATATACCGGACAGAATTTTTTCTGCTGCACCGTTGTATTCAAATCTTATCAGGAGCGGATAAATCAAAACCGAGATGAGAAAGCAGCATAAACAATATACACTGAATTTCAGGCGCTCTGTAACAGCGCCCGAAAAAATTGTTACGGCCGCTGCACAGAGCAGCGCCTGAACAAGGGCTGTATGTTCCCCTGCTCCAGCTGAACTGCACCCGGCTATAAATCTTCCTGCAAAAAGGAATGTAACAACCGATATACCGAAACCAGTCAGACACTTTATTAATGTGTCCCCTGCATTTTTTGCATGTGCGAAACCGGCTTCCACAACGGCGAAACCGGACATCATGAAAACAGCTGACGCTGCAAAAGCAGTTAAAATCATTTTGTTACTTCCCTTTTTCCGAGACACGACCTTCTTTAAGAGTCTGTCTGATAATTTCTATAACTTCCCGGTTCTGCTCCATTGTACCAATTGTAATTCTGCTGCACGGAAAATTACCGCGGATAATAAGTCCTTTTTTTTCAAGTTCGTCTGCGAGTGACGCTGCATTGTATCCTGAATCTGCATATAAGAAATTCGTATATGAAGGATAGACAGTCCACCCCATGCTTCTGAGTTCTTTCGTAAGATATGCACGTCCTTCACTGTTTCCTTTTCTTGTTTTTTCAACAAATTCATCATCGTCAAGCGCAGCCATTGCGCCTGCCAATGCAGTCCGCGTTGCAACAAAAACCGGTGTAGATTTTTGAAGTACTGCATGAAGTTCTTTATTCATAAAAGAATATCCCAGCCGCTGGCCTGCCAGACCATATATCTTTGAAAATGTACGAATAACTATAAGATTACCATTATCGGCTGTTTCCGGAATCATGCTTTCTACAGCCGGATCATCGGCAAATTCAATATAAGCTTCATCAACAACTATTATAATATTCTTTGGCAGTGTATTGATAAGCCGTTTTAATTCAGCAGAATCAACAGCCGTACCACTGGGATTATTCGGATTACAGATGAATATCATTTTTGTCTTAGGGGTTACTGCACGCTGTATTGCATCAAGATCAAATCTCTGATCAGCAGTAAGCGGTAAAGCTATGGGTATGCCTCCGTTTCTTTCACACGTACTTTCATAAATACCGAACGTAGGTGTACAGAAAATCACTTCATCACTTTCACAAATAAATACTTCTCCCAGAAGGGAAAGAATACCGCATGCTCCTGATGAAATTATAACATTATCTCCGCTGCTGTCGAAACCGTATTTTATTCCCAGTTTTTTGCGAAGTCCGATGCAGAACGGATCAGGATAAATATTTGAAGAAGTAAGACTGTCTTTCATAGCTTCAAGCGCTTTCGGAGATGTACCATACTGATTTTCATTTGAAGCAAGTTTTAATATTCTGGTAAGGTGATATTTTTCCTGTATACTTTCCGAAGTTCTACCCGGAATATACGGAGGTATTTTCCGTATACCGTCTTTTGTTAATTTTTCAATATCGTTCATATTTTTTCCTCTGCTGGTAAATTATTATTTTATATCTGCAAAACGATAATAAGCCTCATCTTTATCGTTGTAGGTAATTCCTGTAATGGATGGTGTCCGCAGACCGATATAATGCATTGTTTCGATTGGTATAATATAGCATTTATCTCTGAGAAGAAGATCAGACGCTTTGTGCAGATCTTCGTTACGACCGGATGGAATCATGTCGTTATTCGTTT
Organism: Treponema sp.; assembly: GCA_023231445.1. Taxonomy (GTDB): domain Bacteria; phylum Spirochaetota; class Spirochaetia; order Treponematales; family Treponemataceae; genus Treponema_D. The sequence goes on from JALNVF010000071.1 coordinate 4,722, forward strand.
TCGAGATGAGTTCATCGTATGCAGAATCATTTACATTTCCCCAGTTCAGCGAACTGTCACTTGTAAACAGAGAAAGATAATTAATAGGATCGTTAAAGTCAGCAGTCCATCCGAAACGGAGCAACTCAAACGTTCTGTCACGGCGGGTTGCATTATAGACCTGCTGTTCCTGTGCCTGTAGTTTTATATCGATACCGAGATTTTTCTTTAACTGCGCCTGCACAGCCTGAGCAAGAATCGCATCCTTATCATTTCCCGGATAGATATATGTAAGGACAGGAAAACCTTTACCACCGGGGAAACCGGCTGCCGCAAGAAGCTGCTGAGCTTTAACCGTATCTTCTGTATAGGGTGCCGGGCGTTCATCACTGTAATATGAACTGCCGCTGTTTGACATCATATATTTTGGAACCCAGCTGTAACTCGGTTCATAATTCTTCCCCATAGCAGTACAGATATCCGTACGGTTCAATGCGAGTGCAAGTGCCTGCCGCACACGGACATCATCGAGCGGTTTTACCTTTTCATTCGGAAGAAGTGCAGTGGTCGTAAGCATGTGCCAGATAGAAAGATCAGGCTTTCCGGCATATTTTGTCTCTATATAATCAGGAAGTCCTGTAACAACATTAACTTCACCTGATTCGTAAGCGGCTATTCTTGCCTGAGAATCTGAAATATATTGAATCTTTATTTTCTCGATGAGAACTTTATCTTTGTTGTAATAGTACGGATTCTTTTCGACTGTAATCGACTGATCCTGAATAAATTCTGCAAGTTTGTATGCACCGTTGCACAGACAGGTAGAAGGATCTTTATACCAGTTCTGATTTGCAGCAGTAGCAACTCCGGCTTTTGACGGATAGTAAACCGGTAACGCAAGAAGTTTTTTAAAATACGGACAGGGGGCAGTGAGATGAAATACAAGTGTCAGATCATCGGGAGCGGAAACACCCACATTCTCGAGTGAACCTTTTCCGGAGCCGGCTGCTTCTGCTCCTGCAATAACATACAGCTGCTCGCCATAAATAGAATTACTGTTTGAAGGGTCAAGAGCACGTCTGACTGTATTAATGAAATCACCGGCTGTCACCTGAGAACCGTCACTCCATTTTCCCTCGGGACGAAGTTTAAATGTCCATGTCAGATTATCGTCGCTGACAGTATAGCTCTCAGCAGCCTCCATGATTTCAGTACCGCTTTTATCGTAGGACAACAGTGGTACTGAACACAGTTTTGAAAACGAGACCCATGAAGCAAGCGCGAATCCGGCCGGATCAAGACTTCCATCCTGACTGTCTTCTGCAATCGTAATTTCTTTAATTGAAGAACCGGTACCTGACACCGTTTTCTTCCCTGAACAGCCGGTAACTGTAAGAAGCGTTGCTGCTGCAAACGCACAGACGGCATAACAATTCCTTTTCATAGTTTTTACCTCTCTATAAAATCTTATATTTTACACTGTATGTGCAGAACGATACCTTCTACACATACTTATAACAGGCAACTCTGCGTCCGCTCTGTTTTGCCATAACAGGCGGAGCTATTCTGCATTCCGGTCTGCACTCGGGACACCGCGTGGAAAACGGACATCCTGCAGGCGTATGAATAGGGCTTGGAATTTCACCTCTGAATTCTATCCTCCTTTCTTTTCTGGCGGTCTTCGGATCCGGTACAGGAGCAGAAGACATTAATGCTTTTGTATACGGATGCAGCGGATCGTTATAGACTGTCTCTGCATCACCGAATTCAACAAGATGTCCGAGGTACATTACACCGATTTTATGACTGATATGACGTACCATCGCAAGATCATGCGCAATGAAAAGATATGATATTTTCTTTTCGTCCTGTATTTTCTCAAGAAGATTTATAATCTGAGCCTGAATGGAAACATCAAGTGCAGATATCGGTTCATCGCAGATAATAAACTCAGGATCAAGTGCAAGTGTACGCGCTATCCCAATCCGCTGCCGCTGTCCGCCGGAAAACTCATATGGATAACGGGAAATATGATCAGGTTTCAGTCCTACCTGTTCCAGGAGCGAACTCACTTTTTCCATTCTTGTTTCCCTGTCGTACATATTATGTATTTCCATAGGTTCGGCTATTGTTTCACCGACGGTATACCGGGGATTAAGACTGGAATACGGATCCTGAAAGATCATTTGTATTTTTTTTCTGTAGGGAATCATTTCTCTGGTGCTCAAGTGCGAAATATTAGTTCCCTGATAAAGAATGTCACCTTCGTCCGGTTCGTAAATACGTATGACAGTCCGCGCAAGCGTACTTTTTCCGCATCCGCTTTCACCGACAAGTCCCACTGTTTCTCCCGGCATAATATCGAACGTAACATCATCAACGGCTTTTACATACGAATTAACTTTGAACACATTCCGTTCCGCAAGAAAATATTTCTTTAAATGTCTTATACTGAGTAAAGGGCTGATATCGTTCACTGCAATGTCTCCTCTTTGTCCTGCTGTGCAACAATTTCGTCTGCACGGTCTTTACAGTAATCCCAGCATCGGGCAGCCTGCGTTGCATTGAACTGACTGACAGCTGGTTTATAATCCCTGCAGATATTCATGGCATGCGAACAGCGCGGCATAAATGCACATCCTTTGTTCAGGTTAAGCAGATCGGGTGGCGTTCCCGGAATAGACGGAAGTTTTACACGTCCGCTTCCAATATTCATACCGATACTTTCAAGCAACCCCCGTGTGTACCAGTGCCTTGGCTCATAAAAAATCTGATCTGTAGTCCCTGTTTCAACAATGTCACCTGCGTACATAATATTTATACGGTCACATAGTTTTGCAACAACGCCCAGATTGTGAGTGATCATGATAATTGCAGTATTCCGTTCATCTGCAATCTTTTTCAGAAGGTCCATTATCTGTGCCTGAACGGTAACATCGAGCGCAGTTGTGGGTTCGTCGGCAATTATAAGTTCCGGATTGCAGGAAAGTGCAATGGCAATAATAATCCGCTGCCGCATGCCTCCTGAAAATTCGAACGGATACTGATCAAAACGGTCTTCTGCTGCAGGAATACCGACACTCTTCATAAGATCAATTGCCTGCTTTTTGGCGGCTGCTTTTGTGCAATGTGTATGACAGATAATACCTTCCGTTATCTGTGTTCCTATTTTCAAAAGCGGATTAAGAAAACTCATCGGATCCTGAAACACCATGCTTATCCGGTTGCCTCGAATATCTTTCATCGTCTTCTCATATAAATCGGGTCTGTTCTTAAATTCCGGTGAAAGTGGAGAAATGTTTTTCCCGTTGAATAAAATTTCTCCGCTTCTTATTACACTGTTCGAAGCTAGAAGCCCCAGAACGGCCAGCATACTGACACTCTTTCCTGATCCTGACTCGCCGACAATACCAAGAATTTCGCCATTCTCCACGGAATAATTAATATTTCTTACAGCCTGTATTGTTCCGTGCGGTGTTCTGAATTCTATCCAAAGATTCCTTATTTCAAGCAATGACATTCTTATTTCTCCCTTATCTTCTGTCTTTCGGATTCAACGCCTGCCCCAGCCCCTCACTGATGAAATTCAGAGAAAAAATAACAAGGCAGAGCATAGCGATCGGAAAAATCATCTGATACGGATATATTTCAAGATACATACGTGCATCCTGCGCAAGTGTCCCCAGGCTCGCTTCCGGTGCTGAAATTCCAACACCAATAAAACTCAGAAATGCTTCCATAAAGATAGCCTGCGGAACCATAAGAGTTGCTTCAACGATAATCGGTCCGAGTGCATTTACAAACAAGTGACGGAACAAAATTCTGAAGGAACTCGCCCCTTGAATATATGCTGCTACAGAAAAATCCCGTTCTTTCAGCGTAATTACCTGTGCCCGTGTTATCCGTGCAATACCGATCCAGCCGGAAATGCATATACCGAGCATAATGCTGCGTACATTTGAACCAAACAGGAGCATAAGCAGAATAATATAGAGCAGAGACGGAACAGCATAGATAATATCAACGAAACGCATCATAGCCATATCTGCTTTTCCACCGGCATATCCTGCAATTCCACCATATACCATTCCGAGTCCTACGTTTATGAATGTTGAAATAAAACCTATGAGCAGGCTTATTCGTAATCCGTAAAGAGACCGGGTAAAAAGATCTCTTCCCAGCTGATCTGTTCCGAACCAGTGCTGTATGCTCATCATTCTGTTCGTCATACTGCTGTTCATTCCATCATACGGATACGGGGACAAAAACGGTCCGCTCACGGCAATAATAATAATAGAAAGCAGCAGATACAGGCTGAACAGTGATAATTTATTTTCTCTGAATCGTTCCCAAACATCTGCAGCAAAACTTTTTGGTTTTAAAGCTATAAATTCACTGTCCTGTACTCTCTTATCTATCGGTTTGAAATAGTCCTCTTTTTTTAACATATACTTCTCCTTTTATAATTCTGCATCAGGTGATTTACGCTGCATTATTTTTTATCAAGTCTGATGCGCGGATCCACAAGGACACAAACAATATCGCTGAGCAGGTTGGCTGCAATAACAATAGCTCCAACAAAAATCGTAAGCCCCATAATAACGGTATAATCTCTGTTGTTTATTGAATTAACAAATTCCTTTCCGATTCCCGGGATAGTAAATATACTTTCAACAACAAAACTTCCTGTAATAAGAAAAGCGAACAATGGTCCTGAAACGGTAATAACCGGAAGAAGTGCATTCTTCAAAATATGTTTAAATCGTATCTGAAATACAGAAAGGCCTTTTTCCCTTGCCATGAGTACATAATCCTGATTCATCTCTTCTGTATAACTTGAATGAACAAGTCTGGAAATTTCCGCAATGGGGTATACTGCAAGCGAAACTACAGGGAGAATATAATGTTTTGGAGTTGTTAATCCGAGTGTAGGCAGCCATTTAAGCGAGACACCGAATATCATCATAAGCAAAATTGCAAGTACAAAATTCGGGATGCTTACCCCTAGCGTCGAGAGAGTCAGAAGCATACCCCGGTTTATTTCACTACCGGTTACTGACATACAAATTCCGACTATAATTCCAATAATAAGCGCAAGTATAAATGCTCCTGCACCGAGCCGTAGTGTTATGGGAAAACCGCGTGCAATGATCTGGTTCACTGTAAGCCCGGGTTTTTTGTATGAAAGCCCCAGATCACCGTGAAAAATATCTGACAAATATTTTACATACTGCTGATCAAGCGGTTTATCCAGACCGTAATTTCTTTCGAGTGTCTCAAGCATAGTCGGAGATATATTTGCGGTATCAAAAGGACTTCCCGGCATAATCCGTGTCAGAAAAAAAGTGATTGTAATAAGAAAAAACAGTGTAATAACACCCATAGCAAGACGCTTAAGTATGTAGCGTATCATTTACTGTACTCCTTTCAAGTTTCTTTATTCCAGAAAAATATATAATTGCAACAAGGACAAGTGAACAGCAGTCTGAAACACTTGAACTGTACAGAACACCATCAAGCCCAAACCGCCGCGGAATTATAAGCAGTGCAGGAATAAGAAATAAGCCGTTTCTACTCACTGAAATAAGTGTTGCCTTACGGGGATTGCCTATTGCAGAAAAATACATCGAGGCCAGTGTTTGAAAACCAAGTCCGAAAATGAACAGCCGACTTTCCCGTACAGCGCGGACTCCGTATTCTGCAAGCCGGGTATCTCTGCTGTTAAAGAGCAGAAAAAGCTGTCTCGGTATGAACATCATTATGATCCAGAGCAGTAAAAAAAGAAAAAGTGAAATCACCTGTCCCGTCAGGGTAGCCGCTTTTACACGAGCATATGATTTGCACCCGTAATTATAACTGATAATAACGGACAGGGCATTATTCATACCCATAATAAACATGATCGCAAAACTTTCCACTGAACTGATAACGGAAACAGCAGAAATTGCAAGATCGCCCCCACCCTGTCCCATATCGGCGTTTCCGTAACTCATAAGCATATGATTTATAAACGTATTGTTTACAAAACTCAGAAGCTGGAAAACTGCAGGAGCAGAACCTAGAGCAAGTACGCTGAGCATAATTTTAATTTCCGGTTTGAATTTCCGGTTCCATTTAATAATACTGTTCCCGCGTATAAAATATGATGCACTGCACAGACAGCTCATTACCTGGCTTACAACTGTTGCAACTGCAGCTCCTTCAAGTCCCAGATGGAATACGAGAATCGTCAGAGGATCAAGTATTATATTTACAACAGCTCCCGACAGTGTAACGACAAGTGCATACCGCGTATTTCCCTCGGAGCGGATAGAAGATGCTAACGCAAGATTCAGTATAAGGAAAACAAGTCCAAGAGATGTTATATGAAGATAGGAAACTGCAGGGATAAACAACGCAGAAGAATTATCCGCACCACAAATATGTACAAGCCAGGGTGTAAATGTAAAGAACAGTACCGACAGTACAATTCCGATACATCCTGACATAATAATGATGTTTGAAAATGTATTGTTTGTTTTTATATATTTTTTTTCTCCAAGCAGGCGCGACAACATCGTACTGCCTCCGATACTTATCATGACAGTCAGCGATGCGGTTATATTATTGAGCGGAAATGTAATACCGATTCCACCGAGTGCATCCGTACCTACAAACTGTCCAACAAAAAACCGGTCTGCAAAATTATAGAGTGCAGTTACAATATTGGCACATACAGCAGGAACAGACATATCAATAATAAGAGGAAGCATTCTTTTGGTACATATTTCTTCGATACGTCTGCCGTTTTCAGCATTCATGTACGGTACTCCTTGAATACGTGTGTATAATATAGCCCTCTTTGAATATTAGTCAAGTACAATATTATATATTTTTTATTATTTGATCCATATTTATACGTATATTATATGGTATTTATGTATTTATATAAGATAAAATAAGATATAAAACTGATAATTGTAAAACTAGAAGTATTTATGTCATTATTTATTGTACTTGTACAATTTTATTTTTATCTGTATACTCGGGCAGAAAATACAATAGTAGTACGGAGAAAAAAATGAAAGTTGTTGTACTTTATGGAAACTCGACCAGCCAGGATTTATCTCTCTTTGAAATCGAAAACGAATGGCAGAGAGCAGCGGCTCTGGCGGATATCCCGCTGGTGATGCGTCATTACGAAACATTTCCTACGCCTGAAGAATTCAACAGTCTTGTTGATAAAGATGCGGATGCATTACTCGGTGTCTGGATAACTGACAGATTTCTTAATAAGAAATTTTATGATTCACACCCGGATCTTACCTACATTGCAGGATTGGCACATGGTTTCCAGCAAATAGACTGGAAACAAAGCAGAGACAGAGGTATAACAATCACAAACACCCCGTACGGAGAATACACAATTGCTGAATATGCATTCTCACTTCTTCTGGAAATATGCAAGAAAACGGAAACAAGCTGTCGTTACGTAAAAAACACAGACTGGAATGCAGCCAATGACAAACCGTATACTTTTGCAATTACTAGGCAGATTGAATTATACAAAAAAACACTCGGTGTTGTGGGATTGGGGAAAATCGGTCTGCATTCCGCTGAAATCGGCAGGGCATTTGGTATGCATGTACTCGGATACAACAGACACCGAAAAGACGATTCTGAGTACAGTTTTATAGAGCAGGTTCCTCTTGATGAACTATTTATGAAGTCAGACGTAATTACACTTCACGTTTCTCTCAATACAGAAACAGAACATATGATAGACAGAGCTGCGTTTGAAAAAATGAAAGACGGCGTAATTATTATTAACACGGCACGAGGAGCATTGATCGACGAAAATGCACTTTGTGATGCTTTAAAATCTGGAAAAGTATATGCAGCAGGTCTTGACGTCCTGACAAATGAACCGCCTGAATCAGGTAATCCTCTCATAGCATGCAGTAACGCGCTTATTACTCCTCATATTGCATGGCTGCCCAAAACCTGCCGGCTTCGGCAGATTTCAATGGCAGTGGAGACATACCGTTCATATCTAGACGGAAAACCAGTCAATGTAATTAACGGTAAATTCTGAAAATCAGTCAGACTTTTTTACCATAACCGGTGTAAAATTATCTCCGACATCAATATAATATTTATGAAGATCATCCAGAATAGTTTTAGCAAGTGATTTATCCATATTAAACTGATAAATCTGGGCTTCAAGATAATATTCGAGATACGTATCAAGATCTATTTTACCCGGATTCTTTAATGCATACTCTATTAATGCGGGTTTTGTTGCCATAATACTCAAACTGGAAATAAGTGCACGCTGAGATATATTTTTGTCAACCGTATATTTCAGAAGTGTACTGACAATAATTGTATTGACCTTTTCCTTAAAAGATGTTTCTCCTGACATCTGAAGAAAGAACATACCGAATTTCGGATTACGTATGCTTAAAAGCAATTCTATAGCGCTTTCAATCAGGAAATACCGCACTCCGTCCAAATCAGGAAAAATCTCTCTTACACACACACTGAAACCGGTACGGATATCAAGATAAACAGTCAGCCCGATTTCATCCTTCCCCGGAAAATAATATGTTATAAGCCCCAGATTCATCTGTGCATCTCTTGCTATTTCACGTATTGTAACTGTTGTATATCCTTTTTCATAAAACAGCCGGCGGGCAGTACTGAGAATTTTCTTTTTTGCTGTAATTCCTTTTGTATAGTTACTCATTATGTATGTACATATCTTGAGAATACCGAAGTACCGGATTAACCGGAAATGTTCTCTTTTTATTATACCCCATGAATACAACTTTTTACCAGAGCTTTATATAATTTAATTGCAGCAGAAAATACCTCAAAAATATATTTTTCTTATTCTTCCTGTTTTCCGGTGCCGCCGTGTACAAAAACAGGAACATTGCGATGTTCGACTGATGTCGAAAAAACTATCTGCGTATGTGTCTTTCCGAAATGCTGCAGTTCGTTTATAAACCGGTCAAGTTCCTCTGTCTTGCGGAACGCGACTTCAATAAGCATGGCATAGTCTCCGGTAACACAGTTACATTCTATAACATTCGGTACGGATTTTATATAGGGATAGAACTCCGGTTTCTGTTTCGGTTCCACTTCAAGGTTTATAAAGGCCTTTATAAAGTAACCGAACTGATGATAATTCAGTTTTACCTGATAACCGCTTATCAGATTATCATGTTGCATGCGTTCTATCCTGGCAGATACTGCCGGTGAAGACAGGCATACTTCCGCTGCAATCTGCTTCACGGGAGTCCGTGCATCCCGCTGCAGAATATCAAGAATTTTCAGATTAACTTCGTCAAGTTCCTTTTCCATAGCCATACTATATCATATATGTGTATAAAAAAGGAATGTTTAAATTATAATGTTTAACATTATAAAATGTTTACTTTATTTTGTTTTTACAGCACCAAACTATATTTTATACATATTTCATTTTATTATATTTACCAATTTAGTGAATTAAAATACACTTCCTGCATAAATCAGGAGTTCACAAAATGAAAACAGAAAAACGTATTGAATCGGATTCAATTGGAAGTATGAGCGTACCCGCAGCCGCATATTACGGAGTTCAGAGCCTCCGTGCCATGAATAATTTCCCTATCACGGGAATGCCGCTCAATCCTGTTTTTATTACAAGTCTTGCCCTTATAAAAAAAGCAGCTGCATATACAAATAATGAAAGCGGTGTATTACCGGCAGAAAAAAAGGATGCAATTGTAAAGGCCTGCGACGAAGTTATTAACGGCAGTTTCAGAGGTGAATTCATTGTCGACGCTATTCAGGGCGGTGCGGGAACAAGTGCCAATATGAATATAAACGAAGTAATTGCAAACCGTGCCGACGAGCTTATGGGCGGAAAGCGCGGAACATATACATTTATTAATCCGAACGATGACGTTAATAAATCGCAGTCAACGAACGACGTTGTCCCCACCGCCGGTAAACTCACGGCGCTTACCATGATCGTTCCGCTTGAAGCCGAACTGCTGAGACTGGAAAAAGTACTTGCAGCAAAATCTGCCGAATTTTCCGGTATCGTTAAAATGGGAAGAACCCAGCTGCAGGATGCCGTACCTATGACGCTCGGACAGAGTTTCCGTGCCTATGAAAGTATGATCGGCCGCTGCAGGAAACAGCTTGAAAATGTAAAAAAAGAACTGCTTCAGGTAAATCTGGGTGGTACGGCAATCGGAAGCGCTCTGAATGCCCCGGAAATTTATGAACAGCGTGTTGTTCCGGTTCTTGCACGCATAACAGGATATCCGCTTGAACAGGCAGGGGATCTGTTTGATGCAACACAGAACATCGACTGCTTTGCCTCTGTTTCGTCTGTTCTTAAAGTATGTGCTCTGAATCTTTCCAAAATGTGTAATGACCTGCGCCTTCTTTCAAGCGGTCCTCGTGCGGGATTTAACGAAATACATCTGCCTGCGATGCAGAACGGTTCTTCCATCATGCCCGGCAAAGTAAACCCCGTCATACCGGAAGTTGTCTCTCAGGTCGCGTTCAGTGTTTCCGGCAACGACACGGCTATCAGCATGGCTGTTGAAGCAGGACAGATGGAACTTAATGCGTTTGAACCGGTGGTATTCTATAAACTGTTCGAATCAATCACGACTCTGACGGGAGCGGTAAAAACCCTCACCGACAACTGTATAACGGGAATAACCGTAAATAAGGAACAGTGCCGGATGTTCGTGGAAAAAAGCGTCGGAACAGCTACAGCTCTTTGTCCGTACATCGGATACAGAAAATCAGCGGAAATAGCTAAACGTGCACTTGCAGAAAATGTTCCGGTACGGGAACTCGTTCTGAAAGAACATCTGCTCAGGGAATCGCAGCTTGACAGCATTCTGAATCCTGAAGGCATGGTTCACGACACAGCCGCAGGGGAACGTGCCTGCTGTAAAACAGCATAATTTTATAACGATATTCCGTATGCTTCGGTAAATGCTTCCTGTGCATATTCATTATATGCATAGGCAAATCCCGATTCGCCCCAGCCGGTACCCCAGCTGTTTCTGACTATGAAATAGTCATCCGTATATCCGGCCAGTACGACGCAATGGCCGCCGTATGTATGCATTCTGTCGTACGTATGAAGTTCACCGTTAGTTTCCGCTGCCCTTTCCCATGCAGCGTCAACATTTAATCTTGTAAGTACCGGTCCGTTGTTTGCTATCCACGATTTCCACTGGGCAGGATCAACCCCCAGATTATAGTAACCAGAGATCTTCATCTGCGAAGCTATTGCATAAAAAGAATTTGCATCTCCCGAGGAATATAATTCAGGAGAACTGCCGGAATTTATAAAGGGAAGTACGGAATCCTTTACCATACCGAATTTTCGTGCGATATCAAGTGCTGCTTTCAAAGTCGTTCCGTCCTGTTCTATAAAAGTTGTCGGCCTTGACGAAAACTCATCCATTTCCTTTGCAGCCATCCATAAGTACCTGACGGAAAGAGGTTCGTTTTCCGCTAATTTTCCGGCTTTTACAAAGTGCCACCGCAGGACTCCATCCGCGGTTCCCCAGCCGACACAGGAACCTGTCCTTCCCTGATCCGGAACAGTCCACCAGTTCTCGCGCAGATCCTTTTCGGAGGGGACAGACGCTGCTGCGGTAAAAATGCCTGCGTCTCCGGCAGCGGTCAGAGACCAGTCCTTTTCCTTATTCTGTGAAGGGAGACAGTTCAGGATGTAGCCTGAAAAATCCTTTTTTTTCGCTGAGTTTTTTGCCATAAATTCCTCCTGCGGTATTCTGATTCTGTATGTAGTAATATGTAAAATTATA
>JALNVF010000072.1 GCA_023231445.1 Treponema sp.
GGCGGTTCCTGAGCAAATTCAGCTATTCCCCTGAATACATACTTTTCCGTATTCGGTGTAAAATCCGCTATGAGTTTATTGTATATTGTAAGGCTCGGTGCAAGGACAAAGTAATGTTTGTACCCGAACGACTGATACAGGTACGTAATCAGTGCACCCATAAGGCGGGTTTTGCCCACACCGGTCGCAAGCGCAAAACAGAACGATGGAAAATCGTGTTCAAAATCGGTCACTGACGGGAACTCGCGGTGTATGGTGTCGAGCTTTGATGCAAGACTCTCAGCATCAGTATTCTTTTCAAGCGTCACCAGTTCCGTAATACGGGCAAGCCGCTCAAGGCTTTCACGCTGCGGTGCACGGAGACTCAGGCGGCCGCATATTGCGTTTACCGTTTTTTCAGACTGCGTCATATCGTATGCTCTCCATCAGGGGTATCTTTCTGTATCCGGCTGCATAAACCGGTAAAATCATCAGTTTCTTCAGAATCCGCTGCAACTTCTTTCCGGTGTATTGCAAAGAGACCGTACTGTTCCTCTGCATGCTGTTTTGCCCGTACACGGGAAATCTGGCCGGAACCGGTCAGAACTGATCTTCCGTTGAACTCAAGGAATCCATTTAGTTTTGTTTCCCAGTCTTTCATATGCATCGGAATGTGGCGCTTTGCCTGATCTTCGGCATAATCAAGATACATTGATACAATGCGGTTCAAATCTTCCAGTTCATCTTTTGTCAGATAATTTTTTGCAGTATCGACGTCGGTTTTCCGGACAACTTTTCCTTTAAAAGATGTCAGCCCCATATTGTCTTTTGAAGCGTCGGCTCGGTCATAGATAATTTCTGCAGCCGTATGACCATGAACGCTGTAATGAAGTTTATTCTGAACCGTCGCAAAAAATTCCTGTGCAGAATTGGATTCAGGAGCATAATCTACCGATGTTGCATAGATATCGCAGATTTTCTGATAAAAGCGGCGTTCGGAGGAACGTATGTCGCGGATACGTTCAAGCAGTTCATCAAAATAATCCTGCCCGAACTTCTGAGGATTCTTAAGCCGCTCGTCATTCATGGCGAATCCCTTTTGTGCATATTCCTGCAGGATTTTTGACGCCCAGTTACGAAACTGGCTGCCGACTGATGAACGAACCCGGTACCCGACTGCAAGAATCATTTCAAAGTTGTAGTAATTTGTCTTCCGTTCCACAGTCCGGGAACCCTCGTTTTGAACTATTAGGAATTGCCTAATAGTTGCCCCTTCTTCAAGTTCCCGTTCGGTATAAATGTTCTTAATATGTTCGTTGATAGTCGGGACCGTTACCTGATACAACTCCGCAAGCGCCTTCTGCGTCATCCATACAGTATCGCCGGAGAAGTAGACATCTATTTTTGTTTCGCCTTTTTCATTCTGATAAATCAGAATCTTTCCCGTATCTTCTGTCGTTTCTTTCATTCGTCATCTCCGTCGAACAACTCTCCCTGATCCGGGGCAGGAGCAAAGTACTGTTTGTACCCGGACGACTGATACAGTTCCGTAATACGGGCAAACCGCTCAAGGCTTTCCCGCTGCGGAGCACGGAGACTCAGGCGTCCGCATATTGCGTTTACTGTTTTTTCAGACTGCGTCATATGGTATGCTCTCCTTTAAATAACGGCTCCTGCTGCCAGTTCTCAGGAAATCCCATTGCAGGTAACTGCTCAGAACGAATAGTATGCATCAGGCCGGACAACATTGTCCTAAAATCATAATCAGGTGCACAATAATCAAGCAGGCAGGTGAGTATGCATACTGTCGTATATACTCTGTTCGGATTGTACCATTTTGACACCCACTTTTCCGGCGGATACTTCGGAAAAACCGGCGTCACAATCAACTCGCGCGAAAAAAGTCTTCCGTAATGTGCGCATATATTGCGGACAAATGAAAGATGGCGGAACCAGCTCGAAACTACGATACCTGACTTTTCCGGGAATCCCCAGAATCCGGTTATCCTGTTTCTGGCAGGAAGCGTATAATCAATATTTTCAAAGTATTTCGAGAGTGTCCCGAATGACGCTGTTTCGAAAATCATCCACGACGGCGGATCATAGGTTGTATCATAACAGCTGTTATAATGGCCGGTAAACACTTCTTTGGACCGCTGCCATTCTTTCTGCAGATTTTCACGGTCTTTCGCCCAGAGGTTTTCTTTTACAAAGAGTTTCTTATCCGTATACCAGCGGGAACCATACGTAAGGGACATCTGCAGCGTCAGCTGCGTACGCATTGCGATTTCTATATTTTCAACTGCACTGAAAATCAGGTGACGAAACTGCTGATCGAACAGATAATCGTTTTTGATATATTCCCATGAAGTACCGTTTAAAAAAGGGGTTGAAGGAATAGAATTGTCCTGATACGGATACATATATCCCCGCAGACGGTAATAACTGACAAAAGAAAGCGTTTTGATTAATTCGTCCGTTTCTATCCCTTTCAGTCCGCGGGAAAATAAAAGTTCCGCCTGCTCTCCGGGGGTTAGCGCAGGTTTATCGTACTTCGGTTTCATACGCACCTGCAGTATAAACAAAAGACAAAAAAATAACCCCGCTAGGTGCGCATATACTCGCGTATAGAGGCGTGCAGGGTCTTGTTAACATAACAATAACGCAAATCGAAGAGAAAAGCAAGGAATAAATTATGCTGCATCGTAAGCTGTTCTTCATTCTTCTTCTCCGTCGAACAACTCTCCCTGATCCGGGGCAGGAGCATCGGGAAGGTTTTCTATCTGCAGGCTGTAATCGTCATGATCCCATTCGCATTTTGAAAGCACTGCATTGGGAATCTTCTTTATCGTGAGGTTCGGAAATGCCTGCATCGCCTGATCTGCAGTAATACCGCGGAAAGCGGAGCACAGAACAAGCAGCGTACGTCCGGCACCGACTTCTTCCGAAAGCAGCTGGAGCTGTTCACGTTCAAGAATCTGCGTCGTTACATAGATAAAATCGCTTTCTGTCGAATGTCCCTGCATCCAGTAGACGGAATCGGACGGTTCATAGGTAAAGCCTTCAAGTTTGCAGACTGCTTCGGCAAGCATTTCGGGATTGTATTCCGTATTGATAACCCAGTTACCCCATTTGTCCTTTTTAAGCAGCGACGGTGCAAGACGGTAATAACGGAATCCGCCACCGCCCTTCCAGTTCTGCGATTTTGTTATTCCGCCCGGGTCGTCCCCATTAATAACTTTCTTAAGCCGGGGAATGATATGCGTATGGCAGTGTTCTCCCAGCTCCACCATAATCCACCGGCGTCCCATCTTCTGTGCAACGGCCCCGGTCGTCCCGGAACCGGCAAAGGAATCAAGTACCAGATCCCCAGAATTGGTAGATAATTCGAGAATACGTTTAATCAACCGCTCCGGCTTGGGAGTCATAAAAACTGGTGTATTTGTCTCTGTTTCAAAAAGAGCCCGAACTTCCATTTTAGCTTCGGCATTAGTTCCAACATCTGAATAAAACCATAACGTTGCAGGAACAACTCCCTGTTTAGCCTCGCTAAGAAATTTTTTTATTCTCGGAACAGAAGTGCCATCTCTTCCCCACCAGATTCTACCATCATTATTTAATTTATTAAAATTATCCTCTGATATTCTCCAATAGGTACCTGCTGGTGGCATAAACACAGTTCCATCCGGAGAAGTTATTTTATAACTTCCCTGGCTATAATAATTCCTTGCCTGAATAGCATTCGTAGTCCAAGGACCTCTTGGGTCATTATCAACATTAGTATAGGATTGATCTAATTCCTGAGTTCTTGGCAATAAATTCAAATGAAATGAATCGATATTTTTTGCTACAACCAGAATATATTCGTGCATATCAGAAAAATATTTTGCAGAGTTCTTTACTGTGAATAGTTTTTGCCAAATTATTGAAGCAATGAAATTTCGCCTTCCAAACACTTCATCACATAGTATTTTTAAATATGGCATTTCATTATCATCTATGGAAACCCATATAGAACCATCATCCGACAAAAGTGTCCTCAATAATTCAAGCCTGTCGCGCATCAAACTCAGCCATACAGAATGTTCTACCCCGTCATCATATTGTTCAAACGCACTACCAGTGTTATACGGTGGATCAATATAGATGCATTTTACTTTTCCGGTATATTCTGATTCCAGCGCTTTCAGTGCCAAAAGGTTATCACCGAATATCAGTTTATTGTCGAAGATGTCTTTTTTTGAAACGTGGTGTGCTGCATGATAGCTTTTTGACGGGTCTTCGAGAAGAATACGGGGTTCAAGTTTGGGAAGATTTCCCTTACCGATCCAGGTTAGTTCAAGTTTGGGATGAGAGGTTATAGAATCAGACATTTTTATTCAGTACTCCTGTTTTTATTAATCAATTTGCTTTGTAATATCGTAACCATCGATACTATCCCGAATTGAACACGCGTTATCAATATATGAATCAATATCCTTGCAAAAATCCCTCCAAGTAACAGAAGAAATATAAGAACATTTTCCTGTATAAACATCATTACCCAAGGAACAATTCTGACGATCAAGTTCTTTTTTATTAAACATATTCTTTCTAAGAATCTGAAAAATAATAGGAGTATTAAGCGTTCGGCAGGTACAATCAGCACAAGTATTATTTGTAATATAATATTCATACGAATTATTTCTGTCTGGCAATACAACGGCCAGAACGGCATTAGTATAACTTGTTCGATCATTCCGAGTTGTTTCCCGCAATGAGTAAGCTACTTCCCAAGGTATCCATTGATCTTTTTCCGGTCCTGATTCTTTCATGTTAGGAGAAATCATGACAATGGTTACAGAACTGTCATAAATTTTATCCCGTAAATTTGATGCAATTGTTTCATCAGAAAAATTACTTAAATCCTCTCCGTCGTTTTCACCTTTGTTAATATTATTTTCCCCAATTAATTCTTGGAGTTTGGTAACATAATCACGAACTTTTGTTGGTTCAAGATATTCTTCAAGAGGACTTTTTAACTGATGAACATTTTCATCGCCATATTTATATGAAACAAAAATTTTCTTACTCACTTTGTATATTCTCCTTTTAATCAGATATAATCGAAAATTAGCCGTTTATAGGGTAAAGGTTATATAAAGTATCAAGAGAATATTTATTATCATTCAGATATAATTCTAACCATTTATTCAAGTCGTCTTCACAGATATCTGTTAAATGAGCCAAATCTAATTGATATTGAACTTCAAAATTTTCCATAGAAAAGGATTTATTTAAACTATCACGAATTCTTTTTAAGTTTTTTCTTTCAGGTATCTTTTTCCGTATATACTTACTTATGCTGATCTCCGAAAAAATCCACGGAGAATATGTTGATTCGAAAATATTTTCTGTTTTTATAGAATTAGGCGTATTCAGAAAAAAAAGACACTCACATTTATCTATCATTTTCATTAAAGCGGCATTCAGCATCATATGAATATGACTTGTGGAATAATTTCGTTTTTGATAGTCATAAGTATGAGAATCATCACATTGACAATAATTATCATCAACTTTTCGTAGCAAATCATCAGCATAATTCCAAACACAGGAATCTATAAAGCACGAAAGTCCTGTATATGCTTGTATTTTCCCCGCTAACGACTTTGCATATTCTTCATCCTCATGTGAATGCGAAATGAAAATATCTGCATTAATTTGAGGAAACCAGTCTGCTTGCATCTTTGACCCATCAAGAATATTATCTGATAATACATATCTATTTAAAGTAGAACTGATTTCTTTTCTGTATTTATCATAAGAATCTGTGTATTTCCGAGCAAAATTTTCATTCGTATCATGGATAAAAAGCACATCTGTAATATTAAATCCTCTATACATTACTTTCTCCTTTTCAATTTTTTATTAAAAATCATTTAAGTATTATGCTCACAATCAGTATAAAAAGTACTATTAACAACAATAAAAAATAAAACGGCCATATAGTCTTTGACCACATAACCGATTTAAATGAACCTACAGAAGGTGCATATTCATATTTCTTTGTATCAAGGTTATACCAGTCAATCTCGTTATATTTTTTGTTATGTGTTTTTGAAAGAATGTCGGTATACAGAGCTCTATATTTACGTTCTGTTCTAAGGTAGAACGTATCAAGACACCAGAAACTTATGATAACGACAGCTATTCCCGTAACAACAATAAAAGTAACCGGGTTGTTATTTGTTAAAGCAAAAACAACACCAACGATAGTCAATGTCCATCCTTTTATCATAAATGAATTATTTGCCATTCGATTAATAACACCTTCGATAAGATCGATTTCTTTATGAAGTTTTTTTTGATTTTCCATTCTTAGTCACTCCTTTTTGCTTTTTTTCCGGTTTACCTACCAGTACTTTTATGCTGCCGATTTGGGAAAGAGAAAGTATTCCAAACCATAACATTGAACCAAAAATTGCAGCATCATATACAGCACATAAAAAAAATGATTTTCTAGATAATTCTTTCAGCCAGAACTGTATATTAAAAAAATAAAACCAAATTCCCAGAGCTCCAAATAAATAGGTAAAGTAGGCAAAAAAAACTACTACCTTTGGTACTACAGAAACATACTGAAATTCTGCATTAACATCGGGGTTAAATTTGATAAAGTTTCCTGCACTTTTTCTGAATTTTAAAAAATTAAATTCAATTTGTGTTTCTGGAGAAAAAACATAATCAATCTCCTGATTCGTAATATTAAATCCAAGATAATCCTTTACTGCAAAATATGCCTGCTTTTTTGTCTCGTCATGAGTATACAAATAATATAATTCACTGAAAATTCTATACCGTTTTGAATGATTTTTTGTTGGATTTATATATATGTGAATAAATACAGCTGTCACCAACAATAGAAAAACTACAAATGACAAGCTAAAAATTGATTTTGGTGATAGAGACTTCATATATGATACAACATACGAAATAATTTTACTTTTTATCATTTTATGATACCTCGAGAATATTTTTCAATAAATCCCTGAATAAAGACATATACGCATAATCCGATTCCAACCTCTTATCACCAGCCGGTTCCAATTCATCAAAAATAATTTTTGCAGCAGCCCCGGTGCTCGCAACAGGGAGCAGTAAAGCTGTTCTGTGTGAATCCTTAAATAATTTATATTCATCCAGAACACCTTCCATACCGCCGATAAATATGCCTGCTTTAAAATCGTTCCCTGCAATCATCTCATCTCTCATTAAGGCTAAACTTTCTTCCCGGGTTTCACACTTTTTCGTCAATAATATATTTCCGATATCTTCATTTTCCTTTGGGAAAGTATTATGGAAATACTCTGACTGATATAAGGTGACATGTTTTTTTACATCTGCATTCATAATCTGCAGTACATTCCTGATAAGAGGTGTAATTGCAGGATGCCCGCCCCATATTAAATGGGTATACGGAATTACAACGGTAGCAAGTGCCTTTACCGCATCCCTGATAGCAATAATATCGGCCGAATCGTAAAATCTCTTATCTCTGTCCGGTGAAGGTATACTGGCAGATAAAAATATTTTATTTAATGTTTTTGCAACCATTCTTTTGCCTCCACTATTCTTACTGTTTTTATGGGGAGATTTAAATCAAGCCATGAAAGATACTCCAGCCATTTCTGTTTGATACATCTATGGTCGTACAATAAATACAAATATCGCGGTCGCTGAGTATCTGGTAATCTGCTATATAATTTTCTTGAATAATCGTATGTAATCGATTGGGGAACCCCAACAGCAGGTATAAGTATATCACCTACTGTCTGCTGCTGTCCTTTCAGCACGATATATTTTTCCGGTTGTACACAGGCCTGCTTGTTCTGTTGTCCAGCTTCTCTCATAAACTCGTTAATAATATTAGAGCGACGTGATGCCAATGTCCGTGCCCGCACTGACTCAACTTGTTCAACTATTTTCTTTATCATGACATCGGTAAGCAAACTGTCTTTTGTTAAAACTTTTCCAGAAACAAAATCTGAGTTTTTGAGCATTATAGGAAACGACAATTCCGTTTGTCTCTCAAAAGTCACCTGCGGCCAAAGTATTTGTACGATACCTATCGACATAACAGATGCCTTTTCAATTTCCTCTGTTGTCCATGAACTGGTAAAAAAATCGGGAGAATTCAGCATTATCAAAACATCAGTATCTGCCATACGGTGCCATAACTCTTCCTGAAAATCATCACCAGGCCTGACACTATGGGTATCCAGAAAAACATCAAACCCGTTTTTCTCTAATTGTTCAAACAACTGCACGGCAATAGAAGAAGTTTCACTTCTCTTATAACTGATAAAAACACGTCGTGATGTTCTGAGCAGACTGAAACTTTCCAGCATATAAGAAACAAGTCTTTCAATATCCGTTTCTGCCGATACTGCAAAAGCATTTATCTTATTGAGTACATCCGGTATCACATTATTAACAGCAGACAAATCAGAAACTACAGGGATAATAAGAGCTGCTTTTTCCAGTAAAACTGTTACAGCATCGGTATCTATGGTTTTATCACCACCGAAATACAGACAGCAGACAGGTGAAGTCTGTTTGTATTCCGATAGAAAATTTTCTGCCCTAATTTCAATGAAGAACTCTTTAGAAAGCCCCAATTCTTTCACATGTCGATAGAAAACCTGTAAAATATCTTCTTCATACTGGTTGGAACTTCCCAAAATAACTAACTGGTATTGATATTTCATCATACACTTCCATGTTTTGTAGGATTATATCCCTGTAACCATCCATCAAATGTGGTATAAGTATCTGAGCTTTCGTTAATCCACAATTTCTTATCAGTTTCACCTTCAGGAATAGCTTCAGAAACATACGGATATATCCCTAAATATTCCTGCCCATAATAAAAATCTGTAGAATCACTAACCAAAGGACAGATTGCCACCCGGTGTTTCAAGCCGTCCATGAGTCCTGTTTCCCACGGCATCCACTTTGAAGATGAAGCATTTTCTGTTGTAACATAAAAAAGACATTTACAGCATTGCATTCTGTATTTCAATTGTTCAGCAGTATCTTTATTTACACTTGTCCTGTCCAATTCCTGATCATTAATCCAGTCAACATATACAGAATACAAAAAATCTTCCGTTAAAACCCGCAATAATCCCAGAATTACCCTTTTATCAGTATAGCTATGGGAAAGAAAGATATCATAAACCGTATTTGAATCGAATTGAGAAAAATTTTCCATAGCCTCTGCAATTCTGGAACTTTCAGACGAATATATTCCTGAATAGCTGTCTCTAAGGCGTTGTTGTGATCCACGGCTCTCCAGATCACTTATTTTGAATAGACTCATATTCCTGTTCTCTTAATATGTTCCCGAATTCTCAATGGCGTTTTCAATTAACTCTTCAATATTATCTTTTATGTCGTCGTAAACATACGTACTTGAGGTATGGTCAGAATCAAAACAAGTTACATACTTTGACAATCGTTCTCCTGAATCTGTATAAACGGTATAAAAGGGATTTGCCCCCTTTATCGCCTGATTACCATCCTTGTCTTTTAAATTGTGTATATAAATTCCAACTATTCCCTTTTCCAGTTTATAAGCTTTTTCAATCTCATATTTTACCCATTTTCTTGTCGATGTTGTCTCTCCAACCAGAACAACAATGCAGGAACATTTTTCCATCTCTGCATCTATCCAGAGCTTTATTGATTCATCCGACTTGCTGCGGACTTCTTCCCAGTCATTATCAGAAAAAGTTGAAGTATCATCAACTTTCCCCATGTTTCTTACCTGACTGGCCCGCCAGTTATCCTTCATGTACTCAAAGCTGAAAAAAACTTGTCGTTTCATATCTTTCCTCCATCCAATTATATTTCTATAGTAACACTATAAGATTAGAAATTGAAGGTACCCTTTACTTCTAAAACGGAATATCCTCCGGAAAACCGTCATCCGTATCCGATTCTTTTTTCTCTTTACTTTTATCCTTTTCCTCCGATTCAGGTTTTTCTTCTTGTGGAACAGTCGCTGTATTATCATGTGCTGACTGCTGCCAGTCAGTAGCAATCTTTTCCCAGTCAATCGTTCTCTCACCACCTTTATCTTTATCTCTTATCCAGACATTCCAGAAGTCAGGATCATCAGACCTCGGCTGCTGTTCCTTCGGTAACGTATTCATCTTCACCAGAACAGGCAACTCTGTCGCCCAGCCAAGCAGAATGGCATTCTGCGACGGCAAAGAAGGTAAATCGCGCAGCAAACTGCGGAGATTATCGGGAACAAGGCACTTTACCAGTTCCTGATCCTGATCGTTGCTGATCCGGTGTAAAAGGAAACTGTTGCATTGCGATAATACTGTCGGTGATAATTCTGACGGACGCTGTGAAGACAAAACAAGTCCTAAACCGTATTTCCGTCCTTCCCGGGCAATCTTCTCAAATACTTTACAGCACATAGTTGCAGAACTCTGATTTTCAGAATCATCCGTATATCGTTTTATAAACGTATGTGCTTCCTCCATGACAAGGACAGTCGGGAGGCACTTCCCTTCATTTGCTTTCCGGTACCGCTGCAATGCTTCAAACACCATACGAGCAATAACTGCCGTCGTTATGGAGACAAGTTCAGTCGGAACAAGCGAAAGGTCGATAAGCGTTATCGTTCCGTTTGACGCATCATTACTACCGATATACCGTTCAAGCCATGCCTGAAGGGAAATCTCCGTATCCCCAATAATCGATTTCATTTTTGAATCACCAAGCATAGTACGGATTCTCATGACAAGAAAATCAATCCACTGGCCCACTCCCTCCTGATCACCAATTTTTTTCAAACGGCTTATTAATTCTTCACTACTATAACAAATAGGACAATCTTCTTCTGGACCAGATTGGTCTGGATTTTCTCCAAAATTCTCGACTAGAGAATCTAATGCCTTTGCAAGTTCAGAAACAGGATTTAAATTAAATGACTTCCAATAATTACCATTTTTCTTTCCATCTAAAGCGGTATCTATTATCGAAATAATCGTATTAACAATATTGATATATTGGGATAAAACACCTGACATCGCCTGTGAAAAATCAATTTTCAAAGATTCAAGATAATTTCCAAAGGGAGTTGGCTTCGACTTATATTCATTTGAAAATATCTGATAATGAACATAACAGGTCTGATCGCTTATATATTTCTGCATCTCTTCTCTTATTTTTTTTTCCGGGTTCTGAGCACACCCACATTGCTTCTTTTCCAATTTTATTTCTCTCAGAGCTCTTCTGATTACCGGACGCTGAGTCTTTTCTGTTGCCTGCGCAAATGCGCACCATTCAGCGCTGTTCCAGAACCAGAGCGGAACTTTCAGCTGCTCTGCAGTATCATCAGATCCTACAGAAAATTTTCGTACTTGTGATTTTAATCTATCGTCGAAACTGAATGCTCTTCCATACTCTCCGTCAGGATCAAGAATGATAAACCGTGCATTCGGCTCTTTTCCTTCTTTACAATTTTCCTTAGCAGCTTCAAGCGACCACCGGATAAGGCCTGCAACAGAACATGATTTACCGCTTCCCGTATTGCCGAGCACGGCAAGATGCCGTCCGAACAGTTTATCGGGATCAATCCGTACGTCAGCATTCCCTGCCAACGGACTTGTTCCTATTTTTACCCTGCCTTTCTCTCCCTGCTCTACAATGGAATGAAGCTGGTCTTCCATGGGAAGAATAACGGGATCGCCGATAGACGGAAAAGCATCGACACCGCGGTGAAACTCATAGACATTCTTTCCCTCACGAGTCATTTCTTTTACAGTCAGCGTTCCGAGAGGATTCAATTCCATCTTTCGCAGCGGAAACGGCAGATCAACAAGACCGAAATCTTTCAGGCCGGTCCGCTTCGGATAAGCGGAATTCTCGACCGTAAGCCATGCAACCTGTCCAACCATAAATCCTTCGTCGTTCGGGATAAGTACATACTCGTTTATTCTCGGAAACGGACGGGGACGCCCCGTATTCATGGCAATGCTGTCGGGCGCTTCCGTATCAAGCTTTACACCGATTTTATCAGGAGCAGCATAATCGACCGTTCCGATTTGCAGCGATGCGGCAAAATGAAGCGGACTCATACTCATTTTTCACCGCCGGGATTTTTTTCTTTGTTATCGTCATCAGAAGAACCGCCATACCGTTGTCTGAGTATTTCATGAAGACGGGACGAAGCTTTATCAATCGCAGACTTCGGAAGATAATTCTCAGTCAGTTTTTCTATATCGCCGAGTTCATGACCGAGTAACAGCGTCATTTGAGACGGACGGTTAAATTGGTTATATGCTCTTATAATTCTCTGCGGTTTATCATCAAACGCAATGATAACAAGATGCGTCGATGGTATGGTAAGCATATCCTGTATAACGCGGTTGATGTGATCGTCCCCAAAACTGTAGCCATAGCATACAAGCGTATTGTTCGGACGGCACACAGCGGCTGCAAAATCACGGAACAGTTCGACATACGGATACATGGCTGTTTCCCTGTCTTTTGCTTCGTTCGGATAAATCATCAGTTTGAATGCATCGGCAGAAGTTGCAGTAAGTCCCGGAGCATTCAGGAATGGTTTGATGTCCGTCACTCCGAATGGTATTCCGACACGCCTTATTTCATCACCGTTCTGTATCCAGTTAACTGAACCATGAAGTTTCGTGAATCTGCAGACACCTTCAAGATAGCGTGGCTCACCACGGATTCCCGGCGGATTATAATGCATATCAACATCAAGCCGGGAAGATCTGAATACCGGCGTAAGGTTACCAACAAACCGGTCTATCAGTCTGATTCCCGCAAGTTCGGAACCAGCCTCAATCAGCCGGTCGTAATTCGTCGTAAATATATTGAGCCGGTCACGATTTCCCATTCTGCTTGCAAAACTCATCAGAAAATTGACAAGAATACCAAAAGCTTCGTCACGGTCAACTTCTAATCCTGTTACAATTTTATTTTCCGTAGTTAATAATTTTTCTGCAAATTCATTGAGAACACGGGCAAGTTCTTTTTGAAGCGTATCTGCTTTTGAATCATGAAGTATTCTCAGACCTTTTAACAATTCATTTGCCGTTCGAATCTGATCTTCAATATTCGGAGTTCCCCGAACTTTTGCTTCCGGGGAAGTTTTGATAAAGTCGTTTATTTCATCATTATAGATGGCAAATTTTACACAATCCATGCCGGCAGTTTTACTGTCCTTTGAAGCATCAATATTTTCCGTTTTTTCAACTTCCGGTTGAGCTATGTGTGCAATGCCTGCCGTTAATCCGGTTCCCAACAGAAGTGATAAATGTTCTGACTGGAACAAAGCGGTAAGCCATGGCTCAATTTCTTTTCGTAAAACAGTACTATCAATGTTTTTATCAGGCTTGTCTTTTGAAACGGGAACAGTATCTGCAGGCACAGTTCCCATTTCAGTAAAATGACCTGCTCCATCGCTTCTGAAAAATCGGGGATACGGGTTGTCCTGCACCTTCAAAATGAAATCGGTTTCCCATAAAAAACCGACTGGTAATATCAGCTTTTCCATTCTACACGCTCTCTCCTATTTTTATAGAACGCTGTCCTGAACATTCTTTAACCGTTCTTCAGCTTTACTGTTGTTTGCAAATTCATATTCAAGCTGTATGCTGCCTGTTGAAGTATCATCTGCGGAAGCCTGCAGCAGTATGGCTGTAATGGAATCAGGTAAAGTCGCACCGGAATCTTTGTTCCATGTAGTAAAAAGATAGCGCTCCTTATGTACAAGCCCGGACATCCAGTCGCCCGCATCATTCCATATACTGCCGGGAAGTAATGCATCAATGGTACTATCCTGTCCATAGTTTTTATCAAGCGAGTCTTTTATCCGGGTAAATTCGTTTTTCAGCTCAATTCCATAAGAGGATGTAGTTACTGCTTCGCTGATAGCTTTCAAATAGTATAATCCTTCCGTTTTATTTATCCATGCAATATACACAACGAAAGACGGATGCACTTTCTGCGGAACTATCTGATAACGGTCGTCGGCAACAGGTACAGGATCACGGCCGCCACAGGATTCTTTTACCTGAGCAAGAGACATTCCCATTTCAAGACCGAACGGTCCGGCAAATGAACAGGAAATACAAATAAAACAAAGAGCACAGTAAATAATTCTTTTCTTATTCATATTCAGCCTCCACTACAACGAATCTTCAGTAGACACTGGAGCTTTTGATCCATCATCCTGAATTTCCAGCATAATAACATTCCAACTGGCAGATATAACTTTGAATTTCTTAATCTCATCGCCAAGATAGGGAGTATTTGATTTTAACTGAATCACGTCACCAGATTTTACATAATATGTAATAACTACAGGATATGTACCATCCGCTGTTGAATTTGAAAGAGCCGCAACTGTAAACGACAACTCCCAGACTTCATTTGCAAACTGTCTGACAGATGAAATTATCGGCACTGGAGTATGATCTCGAAAAGCGATAGCTTCAACTCCAACGGGGTAATATTTTACCGTTTCACCTGTAGTAAATGTTATTTTTTCCTGTGCAGTAACTGCAAATAGTGATATAAAGAAAATCATCATGAAAATACAAAATTTCTTCATTCTGATAAACTCCTTAGTAAGGTATTATACCTCTAAAGGTTTGATTTAGAAAGAGAAAATGGAGCCTTTTATTTTTAATTACGAAAAATCAGGTACCGTACTTTCTCCCTGTACCTGATTTCCGTTATCCGTTCTTTTCCTTTTTCTACCACAGGGAATCTAGAAAACCTACGAAATTCTATACAGGTAAATTAAAAACCTATAATACAATGACTACTTATTGTATTATGCATTTGTTTGTTCATTAAATTTACAGAAGCATATTTTTTCGAAATTTGATATCCCGAAACAAGACTATCCCCAATACATAATACATGCTTATCATTACGTCAACTTATATAATTCAGAAAACCTGTAATTATGGAAAAAAACATATACAAATACACAAGTATTTACGATATAACATCATTAATCAGCCGGGACAAATTTCTTCTCTGAATTTGCAGGAATTCCTGCTGTACAATCCTTTTCATCAATAATATAAGCACGATGATTTTCACCGAATTTCGAAAAACAGGCATTATCTGCATGCAAAGAAGCATTGTCCGTCTTATCTTAATTAATCCATGGATCGATAAAAACACAGTCACTCACCGATGCCCCATCCTGCAAAGAACGGTTATTCTTTGTATTAATACAGTATTTCCAGGAATATATTTGGTCTTCTGTTTCTATTGTTCCGTCAAAGTAAAAAACTGCTTCTATATTTTTAGCTGCATATCCCATTCGTGCAGCATAGTCTGAACACTGTGATGCCGAAGCAAGCCGCAATATATCTGATTCTTTGTCAATTAGTAAAGCACCTTCCTCTAATTGACCAGTTTGAGCATCCACCGTTTGAGCAGCAAGAACCTGACCGTCCGGTAAAACTCCTGTAAGCAGATAATACTTTTTCCCGCTTTGATACATTCTGCCATCAGGTATAACAGTAACAAGCACCGTATTACCCCATGTTATACCGGCAACCCGTTCATCATACTTTTTTGAAG
Organism: Treponema sp.; assembly: GCA_023231445.1. Classification (GTDB taxonomy): domain Bacteria; phylum Spirochaetota; class Spirochaetia; order Treponematales; family Treponemataceae; genus Treponema_D. Next base: position 15,613 of record JALNVF010000072.1, read on the forward strand.
TAGTTACGTAATACTGTTGATAATAGTCAGACTCAGCTATGTCTTTCGCCACTATTTTCTTCGCTTCATCTTCACTGATGATACCGTTCCCTGATGAAGAACTCTTCATTGAATTTGAGCATGATAAAAAAAAGGAAGCAGCCAGAATATACATTATTAAAATACGTCCTGACTTACCTGCCTCGTTTACTGATTTGATAATACCAGACTGCAGCTGCATGTTTTAATTATAATTTTTATATACAGTTTGTCAAATTTACATATAGGGCACCTCTAAAAACTTCAGTTTTTAGAGGTGCCCTATACATAGTATTTAAACTTTTTTACATTCCCCGGTTTTGTAAATTCATCCGATTAATCACAGATAATTCTCCGTTCCTTCTCACCGGCCATAAAAAATCAGGTACAGCACTTTCTCCCTGTACCTGATTTTTGCTGTCTGTTCATTTCCCTTTTCTACTGCAGCCGTACGGTTATTCCCACCGCCAGACACGTTCCCGCTCCGGCCGCAAAACCGAACGCCCAGTCTCCTGCCCGCTCCCGGAACGTCCGTTTCTTTACTGAAGCAAACGCATCGTCACTTCCCCTGCAGTATCCGGAGTCGTAACCGGCATCGTATGCTTCGTCAACCGCTTTCTCTGCTTCCGCCTCCAGTTCCTGTACAAGCTGTTCCACTTCCTCTCCGCTCCACGTGCGCGGCACAGGCTGCACGTATCCGTGTCCGGAAACGTTCCTTAATTCCTGCGCGCTTACGTTCGTCTTCAGCAGAGTGAGCATCACCGCGGACAGCAGTATCCGTGTGCTCCATCCCTTTTTCCGCATTACGTACCTCCTTCGTCCGTCCGTTCTTTCCGTACACGAGCGCCA
>JALNVF010000073.1 GCA_023231445.1 Treponema sp.
ACAGCACGCACTTTTCAATGTAATATTTTATTATATTATCTTTTTCCATATATGGAGTTATCAAATGGCAAAAACAAAGTATGTTTACTTTTTCGGTGACGGAAAAGCAGAAGGCAACGCAGGAATGCGCGCCGAACTCGGCGGTAAAGGAGCAAACCTTGCAGAAATGGCTTCTATCGGCCTTCCCGTTCCGTCAGGATTTACAATCTCAACAGACGTCTGCAAATATTTCTACGATAACGGCAAGAAATATCCTGCGACTCTCAATGCCGATGTAGACACATATCTCGCAAAACTGGAACGGTCAATGGGTAAAAAACTCGGCGATTCTTCAGATCCGCTTCTCGTTTCCGTCCGTTCAGGCGCAGCTATTTCCATGCCTGGTATGATGGACACAATTCTTAATCTTGGTCTTAACGACAAATCAGTTGAAGGTCTTTCTAAAAAAACAAATAATCCGCGCTTTGCATGGGATGCTTACCGCCGCTTTATTCAGATGTTCGGCGATGTAGCAATGGGCGTTCCTCATGACGAATTCGAAAAAGCAATTTCTGAAGTAAAAGCAAAAAAGAATATTAAACTTGATACTGAAATGGACACCAGTGATCTCCAGACGCTGGTTGGCAAATATAAAGCAATCTATAAAGAGCACACCGGCAAAGATTTCCCGCAGAATCCGAAAGATCAGATGTGGCATGCTATTAATGCAGTTTTCGGTTCATGGATGAATTCACGCGCCATTAAATACCGCGAACTTAACAACATCAAAGGTTTAAAGGGAACTGCTGTTACTGTCATGGCGATGGTATTCGGCAATAAAGGCGAATCATCAGGAACAGGAGTCTGCTTCAGCCGTGATCCTTCAAACGGTGAGAACATATTCATGGGCGAATACCTTATGAACGCACAGGGTGAAGACGTTGTTGCAGGTATCCGTACTCCTGAAAAACTTTCACAGCTTGAAAAAGCAAATCCGAAAATCTATAAACAGCTTTGCGACGTCCGTGTAAAACTTGAAAAACATTACCGCGACATGCAGGATATGGAGTTCACCGTCGAAGAAGGAAAACTCTTCATGCTCCAGTGCCGCAACGGTAAACGCACAGGTCAGGCTGCCGTCAGAATGGCTGTAGAAATGGTAAAAGAAAAACTGATTACAAGAGACGAAGCGCTTCTCCGCGTCGAGCCTGAACAGCTTGACCAGCTGCTGCACCCGGCTCTTGATCCGAAAGCAATCAAAGCTACAGCTGCTATTGCCGAAGGCTTGAATGCATCTCCGGGAGCCGGCTCAGGACAGATTGTCTTCACTGCCGACGAAGCAGAAAAATGGGCAAAAGACGGAAAGAAGGTTCTTCTTGTCCGTAAAGAAACATCACCTGAAGACATTGCCGGTATGGCTGCTTCACAGGGTATTCTTACATCAACAGGCGGACGCACATCTCACGCTGCTGTTGTTGCCCGTGGTATGGGTACTCCGTGTGTTTCAGGATGTGCAGCTGTTACATTCCCGAACGCAAACGAATGTGTTATCGGCGGAAAATCTTTCAAGAAAGGCGATAACATTACTATCGACGGTACGACCGGAAAAGTCTATGCTGGTATTCTTCCTGTAGTCCCGGCAACAATCTCCGGCGAACTTGAGACATTCCTTAAATGGGCCGATGAAGTACGCGCAGCATCAGTACGCAAGATCAACGGTCATACAGTCACCGGTTTTGAAGTACGTGCAAATGCCGATCAGCCTGATCAGGCAGAGAATGCTTTCAAATTCGGCGCAAACGGTATTGGTCTGTGCCGCACAGAACATATGTTCTTTGACCCGGCCAAACTTCCGTCTTTCCGTGCAATGATTCTTGCAGACAACACGGAACAGCGTGTAGAAGCACTTAAGAAGATTCTTCCTCTTCAGAAGACCGACTTCTTCGGAATCATCAAAGCTATGGAAGGAAGACCGGTTACAATCCGTCTTCTTGACCCGCCGCTCAATGAATTTGTTCCGAAACCGGGTGCTGCAGAAGAAATCGCAGAACTTTCAAAAGCAACAGGAATCAGCGTTGCAGCACTTAATGTAAAGATTGCCTCCCTCCAGGAAGCAAACCCGATGCTCGGTCACCGCGGATGCCGTCTTGCCATCACTTATCCGGAAATCTATGAGATGCAGGTTGAAGCTATTGCTCTTGCATGCGCCGACGCAGCATCAAAGGGTATAAAACACAATGTTCAGATTATGATCCCGAATGTTGTAACATACCGCGAAGTTAAACAGATCCGTGAGCAGGCTGAAGTAATTATTGCAAAAGTAAACAAAGACAAGAATACCAAACTCAAATTCCAGATTGGTACAATGGTCGAGTTCCCGCGTGCAGCTCTTACTGCAGACCAGCTTGCAGGTTATGCCGACTTCTTCAGCTTCGGTACAAACGATCTTACACAGACAACATTCGGCTTCAGCCGTGACGACTACGGCAAGTTCTGCCCGTCATACCTCAAACAGAATGTTCTTGATGAAGATCCGTTCAAGACACTTGATGCCGAAGGACCGGGAGCTCTCATGAGAATTGCAGAAGAAAAGGGCCGCTCAGTCAATGCTGCACTGCACCTTGGAATCTGCGGTGAACACGGCGGAGACCCTGCTTCTATCGCACTGTGCTACGACATTGGTCTTAACTATGTTTCCTGCTCTCCGTTCCGCGTACCGATTGCACGTCTCGCCGGAGCACAGGCTGTTGTCCGCACTGCAATGAAAATAAAGGAAGCAAAAAAAGCTGCTGCTGCTAAGGCAAAAAAGGCAGCTGAAAAAAAAGCTCCTGCTAAAAAGCCGGCAGTTGCCAAGAAACCTGCCAAAAAAGTTGCTGAAAAGAAAGCGGTAAAAAAGGCTGCTGCTAAAAAACCTGCTGTTGCTAAAAAAACAGCTGCTGCTAAAAAACCTGCTAAAAAGGCTAAGAAATAATTTGTCTTTCTGCAGATAAATAAGAGGGACCGTCCTGTTAGTAGTACTTTCGGGACGGTCCTTTTTTATGATATGACTGCACAAAGCAGCTGTTCGATCTGCCGGAAATTAACACGAACGGAGTACAAAATGAGCGAAGAAACAGCAATAGCACAAACGGAAGACAGACCAAATACAATCACGTCTCTTACAAAGGACTTTATTCGATTGGGAATAAAACCGGGAATGGTGCTGATTGTTCATTCATCACTGAGTTCTTTAGGATGGGTATGCGGGGGAACCGTATCGGTTATTCTCGCACTTGAAAACGTACTGACCGGTGAAGGTACGTTAATAATGCCTTCCCATTCAGGCGATCTGTCCGATCCCGCAAACTGGAGTAATCCTCCTGTACCGGCGTCATGGATTGAAACTATCAGGAATGAAATGCCTGCTTTTGACAGGGATTTAACACCGACGAGAGGAATAGGAAAAATTCCGGAAACATTCAGAAAGCAGAAAACTGTTGTGCGGAGTCCGCATCCGCAGGTATCTTTTGCTGCATGGGGAAAAAACAGGGAATATATAATTCAGGATAATCATTTTGATTATGCAATGAATAAACAAAGCCCGCTTGGAAGAATATACGATCTTGATGGATCAATTTTATTGATTGGAGTCGGATACGAGAATAACACATCACTGCATCTTGCTGAATATCTGGCAGACTATCCGGCTAAAAAAATAATAAAAAACGGAATGCCGGTATCGGAAAATGGTAATGTCTGCTGGAAGGAATTTAACGACGTAGACATATCAACGGATGATTTTGAAAAGATAGGTGCCGACTATGAAAAGGAAAACGTCATATGCACAGGAAAAGCAGGTAATGCCGTATGTAAATTGATCAATCAAAGAAGTCTCGTAGACTTTGCCGTAAAATGGATGAAGAAGAACAGAAGATAAACAGGCGGGGCACCATACGTAAAAACACCTTAGCAGATCTTTCACAGCCTGACTTATTTTTTCACTTTAACGTAAATCATTGCTGCACATGCTGCAATAAACAATATTCCAAGATACGTAACAACGGTATATTCCAATACGGCAGGAACTGTATATAGTAAAATACCGGTAAAAATCGTCAATACGCCTATACCGAAGGCCAGTATACCGGTAACTTTTCCTATTGTCCTGCTGCTTCCCATAGTTTTAAGATATTTTTCAGATGATAAATATAACCCGACCGATGTAAAAGCAATTCCGGCTGTTATAAATAAAACCAATAACAACACAAGTTTTGAATGTTCCATGCATAAAGTATACCACGAACAGCCTATTTAAGCACGGTCAGTTTTATTTCAAATCTGATACTGCGAAGTGTCTTCATGGAATCGAATTTGATGAAATAGCATCCGTCCTTTTTATTCACTTCTGTAATCGTCCCATCGCCGAAAACATCATGATGAATACGCGAACCTGCCGGAAGGATATTCCCGATCCGCTTAAGCTGTTCTTCGCTGTATGTAATGATTTTTGAAGCCTGTTCAACAAGCGATTTATCAAGCTGTTTCTCCAGCTTCATGTTTTCAATGCCGGCATCAAAGATAAACCTGGACGGATATTTAAATATTCCGTCGCTGGCGGTCCCTTCCGAATCGGATAAAAAAAGGCCTTTTTCTGCGCGGGTCATCCCTACATAGGCAATACGCCGTTCTTCCTCCATATCTTCCGGAGTAATTGTTTTCCGCGAAGGAAACACGCCTTCGTTCATGCCGCATATAAAGACATACGGAAATTCCATGCCTTTTGCAGTGTGAATGGTCATAAGTTTTACATTGTCCTGCTCTGCATCACGATCCAGATCACTGAATAAAGCAATATGGGCAAGAAAGTCTTCAAGATCCGCGTCGTCATCCTGTCCGGCAGTTTCTACCGCACGGCGGAATTCTGCAACGTTATCAAGCCGGTCCTGATCGCTCTGCAGACGAAGATACGCCTCATAGCCTGTTCTATCCATAACAGCCTGAAGAATGGTCCCAAGCGGCATGGTTTTGTAAGTTCCCCGGAGAGAATCTACTGCATCAATATACTGTCGTGCATTTGTACCAGTAAACAAAGGCGTTTCAACCATCTGTTTCAGTACTTCATATAATGATTTGTTTTCCGTTTCGGCTTCATGTTTGAGTACGTCTATCTTTTTCCTGCCGATTTTGCGGGACGGTGTATTGATTGTCCGAAGGAACGCAATATCGTCCGCTGAAGTAAGCATACGGAGATAGCAAACCAGATCCTTGATTTCTTTCCGGCTGTAAAACTCGATGCCGCTGTAAAATTTATAGGGAATTTGTTTTTCTATAAAACATTCCTCTACAGGCCGGGACAGATAATGTGCCCGGTATAAAACCGCTATTTCACCGTAGCGGACACCGGAGTCCGTAAGTATATGGATCTGTTTAAAAATCCAGAGTGCTTCTTCCTGTTCATTTTTACAATGGCAGTAAGCAGGTTTCTGTTCAGAATGATTCATGGGGATAAGTTTCTTCGGATAGCGTACCGTATTTTTTGCAATAAGCGTATTTGCTACCGTGAGAATCTCCGGTGAAGAACGATAATTTTCGGTTAACAGGAATGTCTGTGCATCCGGGTACTTCTTATCAAAATCAAGGAAAAGTTTAACGTGAGATCCTCTCCACGAATAGATTGTCTGATCACTGTCCCCCACAATAAACAGATTCTCATGTTTTGCAGAAAGTATCTGTGCTATACGATACTGCTTTTTACTTACATCCTGAAATTCATCAACCATAACATATTCCATTCTGTCCTGCCATTTTTCACGGACTGCAGGAAAATTTTCCAGAATATATGTTGCAAAATTGATGAGATCATTAAAATCAAGTCCAAAACATTTCTTCTGTTCATATATGTAACGCGCAAAAATCTGATCATCTCTGTCTTTTATGACATTAAAACGTTCCCGGAGCTGTTCATTATTAAGGCGGTATATATCACTGATATATGAATCTGCCTTTAATTTTCTGGCCTCAAGTACGTCGTCGATTGTCCGCTGTATGGTCGTATCGCGCATCGTAAGATGCATATCATCAAAAATGCGCAGTAGTATTTCGCGCTCATCCTCTGTATCAAGAATAATAAAATTCTTCGGATAGTTAAGTACATTTATATCCTCTTTCAGCAGCTGGACACAAAAAGCATGAAACGTACATATATATCCCAGATCTAAATCCCCAAGCTGATTTCGTACACGGAATTTCATTTCATTCGCTGCACGGTTTGTAAACGTTACACACAGAATATTTCCCGGAGCAATACCTGCCTCATTTACCAGATAGCAGTATCTGGAAATAAGGGTACGGGTTTTGCCGGAACCGGCACCGGCCATGACACGGACATACCCCTCCGTCTGTCTGACGGCATTCTGCTGCTGTTCATTCAGGGAAGAAAGAATAGACTTCATACGATTCAGTGTAAAGCAAAAAAACAACTATGACAATGAACAGAAGCTATATACATTTACTTACGAACGTTCATAAAATGTAAACAATTAGTTAGATGTATTCTTGTAAACTATCGTTCGTTAGTTATTCGTTTTGTTTCACGTGAAACACGTATTTTAGTTCAGATATCCACAATGTTAACAAGTTGTGAATAAACCGGCGTACTTTTCCACATTTTGTTAACATTGTGGATATCTTTTTGTTTTTTACCCACGAAAAGGTTTAATACCCAGAGAATTAACACTGTGTATTGTTCATAATAAAAAATTTTTCTTCTTAAATGACTATAGAATATTCTCTACCACTCAATGGATGAAACGCATTGTTTCACGTGAAACAAATACAGCCCTGAGGTATCATTTATCTTAAACAGGTTATAAACGGATATGTTAAAATAAGAGAGGCCTGAATATGGATCTCTCCATATTCAGGCCTCCTGCCTGATGTATTACCCATCAACTGTCTGACAGTTCAGAAATACAGTTGTTCCCTTGCCAAAAGTATAGCCTAATCCTGCCTTTTTGTCAGCAGGATTATCCATTCTGTTGTATTAAACATGTAATTCTTTATAATACAACAAATTAATAGCAGTCTATTCAGAGTCATCAGATTTTTTAATTTCTGCTGTTCCTTCTACTTCATCATCATCTTCCGCAACTCGGTCAACACCAACCAGATAATCCGGGCTTTCAATCTTTACAAGTGTTACACCACTTGAACCGGCTCCCTGTTCTTTGATTGTATTAACAGCAACTCTGAGTGTCTTTCCCTGACTTGTCATACAAAGGACCTCATCGTTTTCCGCAACAGAAAGTGCACCGATAATTTCGCCGCGTTCTTCAGTATTACCGTAACAGCGCTGACCACCCGTCCCTCTTCCATGCGGTCTGAAGTCATCGACCGTTATACGTTTACCGTATCCTTTCTCAGTAACAAGCATAATACCTTTTTCTTTCTCTACTCTTACAGCAGCAGAAATTTCATCACCCTCTGCAAGTTTCATACCCTTTGTTCCGCGGCTGGCACGTCCCATAACCCGGACATCTTCCTCGGAAATACGAAGAGCCTTGCCTCTGCGTGAAATAAGGAATACATCATCCTTTCCCTGTGTAAGAATTGCACAGATAAGCTTGTCGCCCTCATCAAGTTTTATTGCAATAATTCCCTTTGCCTTTGCATTGGAAAAATCGCTGAGCGCGGTCTTTTTTACAACTCCGTTTGATGTTGCCATAAGTACATATTGTGTCTCACTGAATTCTTTAACGGCAACAATTGTTGTAATCTCTTCATCTGCAGAAACAGAAAGCAGACTCTTTATATGAGCACCCCGACTGGTCTTTGATGCTTCCGGAATTTCATGCGCCTTTATCCAGTATGCTTTCCCCTCATTGGTTATAAACATAATGTTATCATGAGTCGACGCAATAAAAATCTGACTGATATAATCATCTTCTACAAGGTTCGCACTGAAACTTCCCTTGCCACCCCGCCCCTGACTCTTGTACTGAGATGCAGCGATACGTTTGATGTAACCCAACTTCGATACTAAAACTACCATATCTTCCTCTTTTATCATGTCTTCGACGTTAATCTCTTCGACTTCGTCGGAGACAATATCTGTACGGCGGTCATCGCCGTATTTTTCTGCCAATTCGTTTGTCTCTGTTTTTATAAGCGCAAGAATCTTTTCGTGATGTTCAAGCAGATCGCGAAGATGTGAAATCAGTACCTCTAGTTCTGCAAGTTCTTTTTTAAGATCTTCTACTTCCAGATGTGTCAAACGTTTGAGCTGCATATCGACAATAGCCTGTGCCTGAACATCATCAAACTGAAACCGCTGCATAAGGCCGTTCTTTGCATCTTGCGCATCACGGCTTCCGCGTATAATTCTTATAACCTCATCAATATTGTTGATTGCAACAATAAGTGCCTGTAAAATATGCTCCCGTGCAAGAGCCTTTGCAAGTTCAAACTTTGTCCGCCGTGTAACAACTTCATCACGGTGTTCGACAAAATACTGTAAAAGCTGTTTGATTGTCAATATCTGAGGCCGCCCTTTCACAAGAGCCAGATTGATTACCCCGAAATTCGACTGAAGTGCTGTTTTTGAAAATAACTGGTTCAAAACTATTTTCGTAATCGCACCGCGCTTCAAATCGATAACAATACGCATACCCGTACGATCGGAGCTTTCATCATTTATACCGGTAATACCGTCTATGTCTTTATTGCGTGCAAGTTCACCGATACGCTCACAAAGAAGTTTCGTATTTACCTGATACGGGACTTCTGTAAAAATAATAGATTCTTTACCGTTCTTTGATGTTTCTATATTGAAACGGCCGCGTACAATTATTTTACCACGCCCCGTTCTATATGCCTCTTTAATTCCACCCCGCCCAAAAATGATTCCCCCTGTAGGGAAATCAGGTCCCCGGATTATTTTACAAAGATCGTCTATTGAAATTTCAGGATTATCTATATAAGCAGTAACTGCCGCAGCTATTTCACGAAGGTTATGAGGAGGCATATTCGTTGCCATACCGACAGCGATACCTGAAGAACCGTTTACAAGCAGATACGGAAGTTTCGATGGTAAAACCGTCGGCTCCTTTGTTGTCTCATCAAAGTTCGGAATAAAGTCGACGGTGTCCTTGTCTATGTCGGCAACCATCTCTTCGGCAAGTTTTGCCATTTTTGCTTCCGTATAACGATATGCAGCAGGCGGGTCTCCAGCGATCGTTCCGAAGTTTCCCTGAGGTGTTATAACCGGATACCGGAGATAAAAATCCTGTCCAAGATGAACAAGTGCATCATAAACAGAAGCATCTCCGTGAGGATGGTACTTTCCAAGCACATCGCCAACAATCTTTGCACACTTACGTGTTGATCCATTATTGTGAAGGCTTAATTCATCCATTGTATACAAAATACGGCGGTGTACCGGTTTAAGTCCGTCACGAACATCAGGCAATGCACGACTCGTAATAACCGACATAGAATAGTCTATATATGCCTGTTTGACTTCCGCATCTATAGGCATGTGGATAAGTGTTCCACCTTCCGGCGTTTTAATTTCGTCCATGATTTTGATCCTTATTGTTGATTAAACATCGAGATTAGCGTAAACAGCGTTCTCTTCAATGAACTTACGTCGGGGCTCAACCTCTTCTCCCATACATACAGAGAACATTTTATCGGCCGCGACAGCGTCAGGAATAGTAACCTGTTTCATCTTACGGCGGGAAGGATCCATTGTCGTTTCCCAAAGCTGTGTTCCATCCATTTCACCAAGACCCTTATACCTCTGGACAGAAGCTTTTTCAGCATTTGAGCCCAGTTCCTTCAGAACTTTGGCCTTTTCATCGTCATCATACACATACCACTCTTTTCGGTTCCAGCTGACCTTGTACAAAGGAGGCATAGCAAGATAAACATATCCGTCCTCGATAATCTGGGGCATATAACGAAAGAAAAAAGTAAGCAGAAGCGTGCGGATGTGAGAACCATCGACATCGGCATCGGCCATAATAATAATTTTATGATACCTTAACTTCGTTATGTTAAAATCTTTGCCGATTCCTGCTCCCAGCGTCGCTATAACAGGTTCAAGTTTATCATTATTGATAACTTTATCTATGCGGGTCTTTTCAACATTAAGCATCTTACCCCACAAAGGAAGAATTGCCTGATGTTTACTGTCACGGCCCTTTTTCGCGGAACCACCTGCAGAATCTCCCTCTACTATATAGACCTCGCATGCGGAAGGTTCTTTAGAAGAACAATCAGATAGCTTACCTGGTAAACCAAAGCTGTCAAGACCGCTTTTCCGCCGTGTCGCCTCTTTTGCCCTACGTGCGGCTATACGTGCACTCGCCTCTCCTACAGACTTTCCCAGAATATGTTCAAGATCCTGCGGATGCTGCTCAAAGAATAACGTAAGTTTTTCTTTTATAAGCGAATCAACTATAGTACGAACTTCGCTGTTTCCGAGCTTTGTTTTTGTCTGACCTTCAAACTGCGGCTCCGGAACTTTCAAAGAAAGAACTGCCGTAAGTCCGGCACGGACATCATCTCCGGTAAGTTTTTCGTCCTTGTCCATCTTTTTAGAAAGTTTCTGATTTGACTCAAGAAATTTGTTCAACACGAACGTAAGTGCATTTTTAAATCCGTCAAGATGTGTTCCGCCTTCGACGGTATTTATATCATTTACATATGAAAAAATGTTTTCCGTGTAGCCGTCGTTGTACTGCATGGCAAGTTCGGTAAGTACACCGCTTCCCTCTCCCTCAACGTACACAGGTTCTGCAGGTATGACATTTTTACCTTCATTAAGATATGAAACAAAATGTTTTATACCTCCCTCAAATTTAAACGTTACTTCTTTGGGATTTTCAAGGCGCTCGTCACGGAATACTATCGTTATTCCGCTGTTAAGGAAGGCAAGCTCCCGGAGTCGTTTAGACAGTACATCAAAATCATATGTCGTAGTCTCGGTAAATATAGACTTATCTGCTTTCCAGCGTATCGTTGTTCCATGTCTTTCAGACGTACCTGTTTCTTCTACTTTTGTCTTAGGTATACCGGTCTCATAACGCTGGAAATAACGTTTTCCATCCTGTTCGACAGTTGCCTCCATCCACACGGAAAGTGCGTTTACACAACTGACACCTACCCCGTGGAGACCACCGGAAACCTTATATGCACCTTTATCAAATTTACCACCGGCATGAAGACGGGTAAGAACAAGTTCCAGAGCACTTATATGCTCTGTTGGATGCATGCCTACAGGAATACCCCGTCCGTTATCTTCTACGCGGCAAATATCATCTTTTTCGAGTGCAACACAAATGTTGTTGCAGAAACCTGCCATTGCTTCATCTATACTGTTATCAACTACTTCATATACCAGATGATGAAGACCCTGCGGTCCCGTCGAGCCTATATACATACCAGGCCGCTTACGTACAGCCTCCAGTCCTTTTAATACCTGAATACTGCTTGCGGAATAATTTTCAGAAGGGTTCATGCTGTTTCCTTGATTTTTTAACCATAAATAGAACGAATTATTATTTTTAAGTATACCTGTCTTGAAGAAAAAAGTAAAGGCGGTTTATAATTATGGATATGTCAAACAATAATTATCGTGAAGTCTGGCAGTATGCCTTAGATCAAATACACGAACAGTACAAAAAGGAAGGCTCTCAGCAGGAAACAGAATTTAAACTCTGGTTTAACATGCAATATATTGAAGACACGGATAATACCATTACTGTATCGGTTCCGTCTGAATTTCTGTGGCTGCAGATGCAGAAAAAGGGAAATGTAGGTAAAGTAATCAAAAAAATAGAAGAACTTACCGGACAGAAGAACATTGAAATCAATCATACAGTAAGTGACTCTACTATAGCAGTTCCCGATGAAAAAGAAATAAATACTCCTCAGAAAATAAAAAAAACAGAAGATCCCCCAAAAAAAACAAATGAAGAAAAACCTGCAAGAAAACATCCTCAGCTCCGTGAAGATTTTACATTTGATACATTTGTTTCCGGAGACAACAATAATTTTGCCTATAATGCATCCATAGCTGTTTCAAAAGAACCCGGAAAAAAATTCAATCCTATTCTTCTTTATGGGGGTGTCGGACTCGGAAAAACTCATTTGATGCAGGCAATAGGAAACTATATATTTAAAGAACACGACGATAAATTTAAAATCTGCTATACATCGGCAGAAGCTTTTACTAATGAATTCACTTCTTCACTTGCCTCAAAAACGACAGAAAAATTCAAATCAAAATACCGTGGACTTGATGTACTTCTTCTTGATGATATACACTTTCTTCAGAACAAACCTGCTCTGCAGGAAGAACTTTTCTATACTTTTAATGAGCTGCGTGACCACAATTCTCAAATGGTTTTTACCTGTGATCGTCCTATAACAGAACTCAAAGGGTTTGCCGACCGTATCCAAAGCCGTATATCAAACGGATTGTGCGTCGATCTGCAGCCTCCTAATTACGAAACACGCCGGGCTATTCTTCTTAAGAAACTGGAAATACTCGGTAAAAAAATTCCCGACGACGTCATAGACTATATCGCAAAAAACGTAGAAACAAATGTCCGTGACCTTGAATCGGCATTAACAAAAATGATCGGATACGCAGAACTCATCCAAAAGTCACTTACCATAGAAATTGCACAACAACAACTTCGCGATATATTCAGTAACCCGTCGGCCGGTAATATAACGATTGACACAATACAAAAAGTCGTTGCCGATGAATATCAGATTTCCGTTTCTGATATAAAGAACAAAAAACGGGATCAAAAATTTGTTACACCACGTCAGATTGCATTATATATAGCCCGGGAACTTACAGAATATTCCTTTACGGAACTCGGTAACGAATTCGGCGGTAGAGATCATTCTACTGCAATGCATTCATATGAAAAAATATGTTCCCAGATGAAAATAGATTCTACACTCAACGCACGCGTGCAGCTTCTGATGAAGGAGATAAAAGACTACAAAAAATAAAGACAAAACTGTGTATAATATGATACAATATTGTGTATAAGTAGTGTATAAATAGAAAAACAGTGGATAAGTGCATAACTTGTGAATTACACATACTAAGTTATATACTATGCAATTCTTTTATATATATACAAATATATCAGATATCCACAATATGCCTGACCTTATTATTACTATTACTAAATTCTATATAAATTTAGTATACTTTAACGATGTGAACAACTCACAAGGGAAGCTGAGTTCAAGGAGATAAAAATGAAGTTTTCATTTGACAGAGATGCAATGATCAAAGAAATCGCCATTGCACAGGAAATTATTACAAACAAGAGTCCTATTTCGATTCTTTCAAACATTCTGCTTAGTGCTGAAAATAATACACTTACTATCAAAGCATCAGATTCTTCCGTCAACTTCACGACAAGAATTCCTGTTGATGTAAAAGAAGAAGGTACAACAACAGTCTTCTGTGATAAGTTCATGAGTATTCTTTCTTCATCTCCTTCAGGAGAAATCGAATTTAATCAGGAAGATGTAAAAGTAACAATCAGACCTATAGCAAAAAAAATTAAATTCCAGCTCAAAAGTATAGCAAGCGATAAATTTCCCCCAGTTAATAATGCAGACAAAGTTCCATTTTTCGAGGTATCAGCAAAAGATATTAAAGAAATGATATCTCAGTCCATTTTTTCGGTTTCAGAGGATGCAAACCGTTATTTTATGACAGGTGTATACTTCACTAAAAAAGAAGATAACCTTGTTATGGTTGCCACTGACGGCAGACGTCTTTCATATGCAGACAAAGCTATAGCTCAGGAAATTCCTGATTTTCCTGCAGCTATCATTCCTATAAAGATTTTAAGCTGTATTCTTAAGAATGCACCGGATGAAGGAAACGTTTCTATTGCGGTCGTAGATAAACTTATTTTTGTACGTTTTGGAAATTACGAATTTTCCTCTCTCCTTCTCGACGGACAATTTCCTAATTACCAGAAAGTAATTCCTGATAATCAGACAAATTCGTTCCAGGTAAATAAGGCAGATCTTGACTCTGCTTTGAAACGCACTACTATCATGATTGATAAAAAGGTAAGCAGACTTCTTTTCAAAGTTGCTCCGGGAACATTAACTCTTATTTCACCTGAAACCGAAATTGGAACTGCTGCTGAAGAAATTCCATGTAAATATGACGGCACAGAAGTAACTATAGCGCTAAATTATTTGTACGTAACGGAACCTATAAAAGTAATCAATTCGGAAGATATAGTATTTGAATTTACAGAAGCTATGAAGGCTGTTACCATGCGTCCGGAACCGGCAGCAGATTACTTCCATATCATTATGCCTATGAATATTAACTGATGCCTTTTTTATCTCTTTCGTTGAATAATTTCCGCAACTTGAAGAACGACAAAATAGATCTTTCATTACGGGAGATCTATTTTGTAGGTGAAAACGGACAGGGAAAGAGTAATATTCTTGAATCTTTATATTATTCTGCATATGGTACATCTTTTCGTACACACATAGATGCACAACTTATAAAACTTGGTACAAAAAATTTTAGTATCAGTTCGTTGTATCAGCAGGAAAGCGGAAGTGTACAGAAAATAGATATTTTTTACGAGAATGGTATAAAACGTATTGAAAAAAATGAAAAACGTATACAGGATCGTAAGGAACTTATAAATACGATACCTTGTGTATTATTTTGTCATGACGATATGCAGTTTGCGACAGGTGAGCCCGAATGCCGCCGCTTTTTTCTTGACCAGTCTTTAACGATGTTTGATCCGATGTACATCGATGATATGCGTAATTATAAAAAAATACTGAAAAACAGAAATCAACTTTTAAAAGACAGATCATATGAAATGCTTGATATTTACGATGTACAACTGGCAAAAAACGGACTTGAGATACAGAAAAAAAGAAAAAATGCGGTTTTCCAGTTTAATCAGATATTCGGGAAACTGTATGAAGATATTTCCGGTATAAGTGGAGTAACTATTTTTTATGCACCTTCATGGAAGGAACTGCCGGATACTATAGGAACTCGTTTTCCTTCTTCCGAAGAAATTGTAGCATTACTTGCAGAACACCATGATCAGGACAAAATTATGGAAACGACATTGTCAGGACCCCACCGGGACCGTATAATATTCATGTATCAGGGACGGCAGTTTATTCCTGTGTCTTCTACCGGGCAGCAGAGACTTGTTGCGCTACTTCTTCGTGTTGCTCAGGCAGTATATTATTCTCGTATTACAGGCATGAAACCTGTATTTCTTATGGACGATGTTATGCTGGAGCTTGATCCGGATAAACGTCAGAAAATGACAGCTATGCTTCCGGATTATGATCAGCTTTTCTGTACATTTTTGCCGGGAGAGCCGTACGAACGGTATAAACACAGTACAACGCGCATATATCACATAAAAAATGGAGAATGGCATGATTGACGATCCATCAGTGATTACAGCTGCAGATATGATAACGCAGGTTTTCTCCAACATTGATAAAGAGGATGTAGACAACAGCAGTAAACTGCTGGGGACATGGAAATCTGTAGTATCAAAAGTACATAAATACGGTGAAAGACTTTCTACACATACAGAGTTGATCGAATTGAAAAACGGTATATTACTCATAGAAACCGATCATCCCGGCTGGATTCAGATATTACAGTTGTATTCGAAGTTTATATTGACAGGACTTGAAAGAGCAGTTCCTGAGCTTAAAATTAGTTCATTGGCTTTTCGTCTTAAGGGAAGTGATTTTTCATTATGCGGAAAGACATATGATGAGCAGATAAGGGAAGACCGCCTGAAATTGTCAGAAAAGTTAGAGACTCAGGGCAGGCAGGTCGAAATACACGAAAAAACAGCAGAAAAAAGGATTTCCGAGCCGGTAGAATTATCACCGGAACTCAGGGCCAGACTTGATGATCTTAGAAAAAGCATGTTGACCAATTCTTCAAAATAATGGTATATTTTCGTACTATATTTGAAATTTTAAAACCTGTATAGTGATATACAGGTCAATATATTAAGGAGCATGTTCTATGTTACGGACATATCAGCCCAGCAAAGTAAAACGCAATAGAAAATTCGGATTCAGAGCCCGTATGGCAACAAAAGGCGGACGCCAGATTCTTGCACGGAGACGTGCAAAGGGACGAAAAAAGCTTTCTGTTTCTGACGAAAAGAAACCTTATTGACATTGATCAGGGATGGAAACAGAGTTACTGAAAACAGGATTTTTTAAACGCTGTGAACGGATAAAAAATCCCGCTGATTTTAAGGACCTGTTTAAGAATGGAAAAAAGACAGGTGTTCCCGGTGCAAAACTCTTTTATAAAGAAAATGGACTGGGAAAAAATCGTATAGGTTTTCCTTTACCCCGTGGATACGGTAACGCAGTGCAGAGGAATCTGTCTAAACGGTACAGCCGGGAAGTCTATCGTTTATTTAAA
>JALNVF010000074.1 GCA_023231445.1 Treponema sp.
TCGTGATACTCAATATTCCAGTCGTTCATATTGAGCTTATCACCGTTAAAATCATCCTGCCAGACGATATCCGCGTCGGTATACGTTGAATCAGTTCCTGCCGCATAGAACGGAAGAACCACCACCAGACAGAGAAGTCCTGCCGCCAATCTTTTTACTAACTTCATATTTCCTCCTGCATTAATTTAATAAGTTCACTGCGGATTGAATCGTAATGTTTGTCTTTGATTCCGAAATCCATTGCTTTATACGTCCATATGGCACATCCGACATCATTACTGCCGAAAACGGAAAGGACATCCCTGAACCAGTTAAGTGTGTCAGGCGGCGGAGCTTGATCGATAACGCCGAATTCACCGCAGTACAACTGTACACCGGCACTGTCGGCAGCCTCTTTTGCTTCCCGGACCATATCCCTGATAAGCCTGTCGCCCATATCGGCGTCTGACGCATCAGTCACATCCTTTCCCTTGTATCCCAGAACTTTTGAAAGTTCAATGTAGTACTTCATGGTTCCGGGGTACTGTATATCCCTGTCCTTAATCATATTCGGAACCCATTCTGCTTTCTGATGAGTAAAAATCAACGGTTCATAAAAATGAAACGTATACATGATATTCTTGTCTGCAGGTTTATCAAGCAGCTTCAGGGTACGCGCACTGTTCCACTGAATGCCACCGTAAATAATTTTACTTTCGGGTGCGTTTTTTCTGACGACACTCACGGCATCTTTTATAAGAGAATTCCATAATGATGCAACTTCCTGCTCGACAACTTCGTTCAGCAGTTCAAACGCTACATTTTCATATATCCCGTAACGGGCAGAAAGCCTGCTCCAGAGATTAATAAATCTTTTCTGTAATGTATCATTGGTAAAGAGCGAGTTCTGCTCCATATTTCCGGCATTATTAAAATCATATCCTGATGCCTTGTGAAGATCGAGTATCAGATCGAGATTGTATTCTCTGCACCACTTCACCATACTGTCAAGATACGAGTATCCGGACGCTTTCTCATTCCCCTGCTCATCCTCAATAACATTGTAGTCAAACGGCAGGCGTATGTGGTCAAATCCCCACCCGGCAACGACGGCTACATCTTCTTTCCCCAGAAACGTATCGTACCGTTCCTTTGTATGATTACATTGTGAAAGCCAGCCGCCGAAATTAATTCCTTTTTTCAGTCTCATTTGTTCCTTCCCGATTCTCCGGTTTTAAAGAATAGCACTGAAAATACTGCTGTGATATAATCAGATTCTGAAATATAGCACAACGTTCTGTTTCAAGGCGGGATTTTGATGAAAAAAAACGAACATATTCTTTCTCATAAATTGTTTCTGCAGCGGGAAAACGAAATTTCACACCTCGCGTACGACAGGGAAATGGAATTTTATACTGCTGTAAAAGACGGTGATTTTTTGAAGCTAAAAAAATTAATGCTCCCTCTGGAAAATACTCATCTTGGCAGGCTCTCCTCAAATCCGCTCCGCAACCTGAAATATCATCTCATAATTACAACCGCAATGATTACCAGATTCTGCATAGAGGGCGGACTTTCTTCAGAGACGGCATATACACTCAGTGATATTTACATTCAGCAGGTGGACTCCTGTTCAGACGAAGACTCCATTAATATACTTCACCGTGAAATCGTTTTTGACTTTGCTGACAGAATGAAAAAACTTAAAACAGAAACACATCCTGCTATGTCGCGTGCAACCATAAAGGCGACCGATTACATTTACGACCATCTGCAGGAAAAAATCTCACTCGAACAGATTGCATCCGCTGCAGGTCTTAATAAAACATATCTGTGTGCTCTGTTTAAAAAAGAAACAGGTCTAACAATTCAGAATTACGTCATGAAACTGCGGATAGAGGCTGCAAAAAACATGCTCATCTATGCGGATTACAGTTCTACGGCCATAAGCAGTTATTTCATGTTTTCATCGCACAGTCATTTCATAAGGACGTTCAGAAAATTTACCGGCATGACGCCTGACGAATACCGCAGAAAGAACTACCGGAGGCACTGGAAATAGCAGGCAGTATACGGGAAAGTACAGCTTGCAATTTTTCCTTAATTGAGTATCATAGAATCATTGTTACCAGGGGTGCCGCAAGGCTGAGATCATACCCTTTGAACCTGATCCGGATAATACCGGCGAAGGGAGGATATAATGAAACTGAATAAACTGCAGCTGCGTTCTCTTTTATTTTTTCCACTCAAACTTATGTATGATATTTCCGTCATGTCCGGTACTCCTTCGTATACACACGAGGAGGTTTCTAATGCTGGAATACACTATTTCAGAAAAAATCGCGGATTCTTATTTTGCGAAATTCAAATCGGCGCTCAATTCGGACGCAATCATCATCGGTGCAGGACCGTCAGGCCTTATCTGCAGTTATTTTCTTGCCAGAAAAGGATACAAGGTTACCATCTGTGAGCGGAAACTGACGCCCGGCGGCGGAGTCTGGGGCGGCGGCATGTTCTTTAACAATATCCTTGTTCAGGAAGAAGCTGCCCGTATTCTGCAGGAAATGGAAATCCCGCTTCCGGCACCGGATAAAGGATTCTATACAATCGATGCGGTATTCCTTGCATCCACGCTTATCAGCCGCGCGGTCGGCGCAGGAGTCACTATCCTTAACATGATAAGTGCGGAAGACGTCGTATTTGCGGCTGATGACAGCGTCGCGGGCGTCGTTCTGAACTGGACTCCCGTTCAGAGGGATAAGATGAGCGTCGACCCGCTCATGGCAGTCTGCAAATGCGTGCTCGACGCCACCGGCCATCCGGCAGAGGTAGTAAACACACTGCTCCGCAAAAACAGCATAACGCTTAAAACCGGAACAGGAAAAGTTATGGGAGAACGCTCGCTTAAAGTCCGCGATGCAGAGGAAGCGACCGTCGGACATACAGGCGAAGTCTATCCGCGGCTGTTCGTAAGCGGCATGGCAGCAAACGCCGTATACGGAGCCTATCGTATGGGACCGGTATTCGGCGGCATGATACGCTCAGGTAAAAAGGCGGCAGACCTTATGGAGGAAGTTATAAAAGGACCTGCACCGGTGTATTCGTAAAATACGGAAGCGGAGTCCGGATGGAAACGGGCTCCGCAGGTACCGTACTAGAAATCCATACCGAACAGTTTCGAAGCGGCATCTTTATCGGAAAGCGTCAGACATACTTCTTCCGGAGGAAATTCAAAAAGTTTTCCGTCAGACTGGTGAGGCATATCTGAATCAATTAATGTAATGATATGCTGCAAATTGTATTGCACACATATACTCCGTGATTCGGTGATAAATGCCAGTTTCTTCCTGTCATCCAGACCTTCAAGTGCACCATCATGATATGCAAACTTGAAAAAATTTTTATCATGATAATTAATCAGAAGCGACAAATCAAACGCCATGCAAAGCAGTTTCCGGTATGAACATCCGCTGTCTTTCGATGTAATGCCAAGTGTATCGGGATTCTGCACCTTTGCATTAAAATCGATATTTCCGTTTTTATTTATATTAAGGGAGATAATACCATTCACCGCAAGGATATGTTTTATGATCCGGTTAAAATAATTTCTGATTGCGGCATGTTTTGTTTCAGTCAGCATAGTATTTGTACCGGATACAATATCCGCAAGCCGTACATTCTGTGCAGCGATATCAGCATTGAGCTGCTGAATATCATTCTGCCAGCCGCTTACTTTATCGTACTGAGATTGAAGAGCGAGTATCTGTGACTGCAGATCAGTGATTTTATTCTGTATTTCCCTGTATTTATCATATGAATTCGTTTCTGTCAAAAAAGCAAGTGCTTCCTGACGCCGTTTTTCATACGTCTGTATTTCCCTTTTGATTTCAGGCAGTCTCTTCTGCATGTCTGAAAGCTGTATCCGCAGGTACGCATTCCTCTCGGTTGAGATTTTCCTGTTAAAATCAAGCAGCTCCTGAAACTGAATATATACTTCTTTCGGGAAAAGCACTTCAGCTTCTTCAAAAACCGACTTCATACTGCTAACATCAATCTGCCTTATTTCCACATTCAGGGAACGGGATATTTTTTCAATATCGCGTTCCAGTTCATATTCCTGCGTATTGGCAAGCTGAAGTTGTACATCTATCGTATCAACCAGATTTTTATGTGCTTCGGTGTCTTCTTTAGAAAAATCAAAGGTATCAGCAAGAGCCTGCTTTTCTTTCAATTCTGCAGTTTTTAATTCGATCAATGCTGCAACAGAATCCGTGTCTCCATCAGCCGAACTTCTGTTCGAAAGAAAAATAATTTCATTTTTTTTATCTTCAACAGTCTTTTCTATCTTTCGTTTTTCTTTTAACAGAGCGTTATCATATCCGAGCAGTTCTACAAGCGGTTCTTTCCAGGCCGCATCGCTGCCCCTGTATTTTGATAAATGAAAAACATCATTATAATCCGCCTGATGCCGAAGAAAATAGTCAATGCACATTCTGTATGAATATTCCGGAAGCACGTCAAATGACAGATATTTCTGAAGCAGAGCGACACCTGCCTTTAACGGGACAGAATCATTTGTCCATTCGGTTATTGAAACATCAAAACTGCGGAGCGGCTGTGACGATTTTCTGAAACTGACCTTACTCGGATTGGCAGCAGCACGTCTGATAACGACATAATCGTTATCATCAAGGTGAATTTCAAGAAAAAATACATAGTCAGAAAACCGTTCGTCTTTTGTCAGAAAAAAATCTTTTTTATTCGGAATCTGTTTCAGCAGCATAAAATCAATCAGATCACACAGCAGTGTTTTTCCAAGATTGTGGGTATCCTTATTCTGTACCGATTTATTCGTTATACGTCCTATAACGACATTAAGACCGGTCTCGGAAAATTTAATATTATGAAATGTTTTATCTGCATACAGCCTGACAAGTTTCATACTTTTATCCTTCTGAAACTATCCAGTTCAGCTGTATATTCAATCTTACCGATTGTAAATAAAAAAGAAAGCGCATAGGGAATAACCGGCACCGCTTTTACAGAAACAGCCGATACAATTTTCCCCTGCAGGTCCGCATACGGGATTATTTCCGATTCTGTAAAAAAAGATAAGATCAAAGAAGAAATATACAGCACGGTCAGTTCCGGAGCAGTATTTTTATCAAATCCAGCGATTCTCATGCCTTATCCTCCTCTTTTTTGCCAATGTCACATATAAAATACATATAATGCAGAAACATCCGCACAAGTCTCCGTCTGGGGAGTAACGCTTCCTGATTTCTGCTTACGATGAACTCATATAATACAGTAAATATTTCATCGAAAGTTTCATACCTTGCTTTATATGTCATTATCTGAGCCTGCAGTTCATACACCGTTGCATCATATTTTTCTTTCAGTATACTGTTTGCAGGATCCTCAAGAAAGCACTTTATCCGGTCAAAATCTTTTACATCGCGAAGCAGCACTTCCGTAAAATAGTCATGCGTCAGTTTATTGATTTTGTTCTTTTCTTCCTTAGATATATACAGCCATTTTTTATCGCTATCAAGTATTTCCTTAATCCCTTTACTTCCCGGAAAAGTCTGTATTACATCGCAAATATCTTTTTCATAGAATTCAAACGGCAGAAGCAGCGACAGTAAACCGTTTTCTTTTGCAACTGCAGGATATTCAACAAGCCAGGTTTGGATCGTATTATCTGCTGCAAGAAACGCTTCAACTCCGGTCTCTTTTTTTATCGCATCACGTATAACCGCATCCTGTTGTCCGGTAAGCCTTCGGTTTGTAAACAACAAATAATAATCAAGTTCACCGCCTGCTTTCAATTTTTTTATCTTCGGCAGCTCAGCTTCTATAATCTTTTGAAACTCTGTATCGGAACATGAAGCATACGGCGCATTTGTATGTTTCGCCTGTATAATAAACTTACCGGCCCATGGAGCTGTCGTACTCGGGAATGATTGGGCTGTTCCGGAAAACCGGCCGTCCCGCCCACCGTCTTTACCTGCCGTAAAACCGATAGTACCAATTCCGAGTATTTCACGACAGATTGAAACAACCAGATCTTCAAATTCCGAGTCATTCAGCTGATCCAGAGGATATTTCAGGGACATAGTTCAGCATACCACTATACTAATATAAAGTCAAATATTTCATGCATTATAGATTCTCTTCTGAAGAATCATCTGAGATATCTTCATCGTCTATTACCGCAACATCATCAGGAACCTCATCAACAGACATACTCTGATGGTACTGTTCTGCAAGCATCGTTTTATTAAACTCTGCAGACGGTTCGAGCGAATATACAAGATCTTCAAGTTCGTCTATTGTCGTCCGGAAAAATTCCTTACGAAGATTTATTTTATTCACCCGCTTACTGTTAAGCTGCTTATGCAGCTGATACTCAAGCTCCGGCGCATTATTCGAAAAAATAAAGCTGTGGACATCAAATTCAAAAGGAACTGATGCACTGCCAAGCTCGTCAACGCGGTCCTGCGGATTAAGACGCCGTGTCATACCGACTTTAAAAATATCATCACCGAAAGAACCAAGATTACTTATGACATATATGTACCCTGCTTTACCATTCTGAAGCGTAGTAATTTCTTCCTTCTTCTTACTCACATCGTTCAACTGATCCTGAACTTTCGAAAGACGCTCTTCAAGCTGCCTGATTTTTTCAGCATCACCCGTTACTTCGATTGCCTGCTTTATGATATCAATTTCATTTACATATTTTGACTCTTCCGCTTCTACTTTTTTCTTCTCTTCTTCAAGCTGCTTACGCTCTGCGGCTTCCTGCCGCATCTGCTCTCTGAGTGCTTTCTGTTCTTCCTTTATGCGTTCTTTCTGAACATAGTACTCGTACTCGATTTTTATCGCTTCTACATACAGGTATTCAATCTCACCGATAAATTTCTTTACGGTCGGTGCAATATTCTGATTACCGTCTGCTGCTATTTTTTCATATTTTGCAGTAATAGCCTTGACATCGGCAATAGATTTATCAAGTTTTGAATAGCTCAAATTATAAAGCGCATTCTGCAGTTCGGCCTCAAGACCAATAACCATAAGATGATAAATCGCCATATTTGCTTTTGTTGTATATCGTGACTGATATTTTGCAAGCAGTTCTTTTATTACTGTCTCATTTTTGGTATACCGCCGCCGCAGTTCCCGTATATCCATAAGATGAAATTTGAGCTTTACGGTTGCAGACAACAATTCATCTGCCGCCGAAGTTTCATCAGTTTTGAAAATTTCTCCGGCTCCCGATTCTCCTTCATTATAACGCTTCAATGAATACTGCAGACTCTTTATTTGTGTCCTGATTTTTAGCAGCCGGTTCGCGTTGGATGCCGTCTGTTTTTCCGATTCTGTCTGTTTAGCGACAGCATCCTCAAGTTGTTTATTTTTACTTTCCACTTCATCAGTAACGGTACGCAGTTCCTGCCTTTCTGCATCTATCTGATTCTGTATTTCATGTAAAGCATCTTCTTTAGCTTTTGACGCAATCTGATTATACAGAGTGTCACGCGTCGCTTTTATCTGTTCGTACGATTTTTCTGCTTCAGCCCGTTTCGCAGTAAAATTTTCTATCTGGGATTTTATTTCAGCTTCTTCCTGAGTAAGTTTTTCTATCCGTTCACAATCTTTGCAGAGTCCCTGCTGATTAACCTTAAAAAACAGACCCGACTTTCCGCATTTACTGCATTTTGCCATAACCTCATATCTCCTTTAATTTTTTTTTGCTGTATAATCAGAATACGTGGTAATGTTTTCAATACCTGCAATATTTTCAAGATATTTTTTAAATTCTCCTTGCAATTCTATCGTAACAAAAATTATCAGCTTTTTCTGAGGTCGGGAACAGCACACATAAAATAAATTACGATTCCTTTCATACGACGATATATTTTCAGTGGGAATTGCAGTCCGACTTCCCATCGGCATATATGTATCAAATTGATATTGATTCCATCCTTTGCTGACTACAAAAATCACAGTACTGTATTCTTCTCCTTTTACACCATGTTCGGTAGAAAAAATTGCATCAGGTTGAATGAATTCGATTGCATTTTCAAATTCGCTATACTTTACATTTTTAATATCCGCAATAGTCCCGTTTTGATATTCTTCTTCAGAATTTTCAACCATTTTTTTATATAAGACTTCAACTTTATCAGAAAAAGGAATTACGCTACTATTTTTTATTATTGAAAGTACATCAAAAAGTGTCTTAGATCGTGCATTACTTATTTTTTCTTTTAACTCATTCCAAATTCGTTTATCTGACTTTTTAGTTATAGGATAGCGTTTTACTTTCAGCACATCACAAAGAGCAAGAACATCACTATTACTTATTGCATTGATAGCGGGTTCAATTACGTCCTTAAAAAATAATAATAAAGGATCATCTCCGTTTTTAAATCCATCTCCCAATAAGGATAAAACATTTTCGTAACCTTGTTGTTCAGCCAGTACTCTATGAGTAATCATCAGAACTTTCAGATTTTCATCTTCTTCTTTTTCTTTTTCGCATATATCTTTTACAACATTTAGTCTTTCTTCTAAAACTTCTGCAGGTAAATCACCTTTAAAATTTCGATCATCTCTTCGTACCCCCGTAAAATCATTGTTTGTTATAATTGTTACAGATCCCGGATAATCATCTACTGCTGTACGTTGTTTAAACACAGGACGTATCTTATTTAGGAATTCTACTATATTTTCAGCAGACCGAAAGTTTACAGTTTTTCTGATCGGAACTAAGTTTTCATGTTCTACAAATCCACAGGCGTTATTAGTCTGATATATAGTCTGCCATGAATCACCAAACAAACCAAACTGAATTCCTTTGTTCTCAGAAATAAAATATGTGATAAATTTATCCATAATATTCTTATTAGAATCTTGATATTCATCTATCAGGATAACAGGATAATTTTTTGCAAGTATATTTCTAAATTTGCCATTATCGAGTAATGAGCTGAATAGTTTGATTACATCATTATGATTAAGATATAACTTTCCATTCTCAAAATATTTCACACCCAGCGAATAATCGATCTGTTGAATATCGTCTTTTATTATCTTATCAGGAATTAACTTTTGAGAATCCATTAATTCAATTATTTTATTCTGAAACTGCTTTATTGAAGACCATGCAAAAGAGTGGATTGTCATAGGGGTAATAAATGAATTTTCCTTCAACCTTGATTCGATAACATCTACGGCGGCATTTGTATAAGTCAAACATGCTACCTTTTTCCCCGTTTTTTTATATTCCTCCCATTTGTTATCCTGCAACCATTGAATAACTTTCATTAAAGAATACGTTTTACCCGAACCTGCACCTGCTTCGACTCTGAAATTTTTCCCTTTACATAGCGTATCAATAATATTTTGGTCAATCAGGTCTGCTTCTTTTTTTGCTTCGTCATAATTTGACATTATTTATTCTCCTATGATGGTCTTCTGAGAATTTAACCAAATCAGACCTTGCTCTATATATTTTGGGACTATGTAATTCTTCTTTTCGATTAAAAGATTCAATGCAAAATCAGTCTTTTTTCCTTCTTTAAATTCAATGTCTTCTTCAGACGGATTAGGTGGAACAGAAAACAAAGACCTATTCACATTTTTTATTGATTCTTCCAAGCTCCTGCCACACAGGTCGTCTTCTGCAATCTGATATTCAATGTGACAGTTTCCTATAGTTTTTTTTTGGCTGTCTAAATTCTTGATATTTTCAAAACTTTTCGATTCGTTTAATCGCTTTAACCAATCGTTTATTGTGGCATTCGAAGTTGATTTTCCATCTTTAACAAAGCTCTTTTTCCCATCAGTGCCTACCGAATCTATATCTGTCAGTATAAGAGTCGGGATACCTAAAAACTTCATAAAAGGAATAAATTTATGTGCATATGCACCGCCTACTTCTATAAGAGAATAATATTGTGATTTTAAATTCTGCTTTGTTGTTCCAAATTTTCCAGCAGATTCACATTTGTCTATCATATCAGGAATCAGGAGGCGTTCTGCAGTACCTTCAATCAATATTGCCTTATCTGCAAAAAACAAATCACACTTATTCAATGTTAAGTATTTTTGAATAAAATCTGCATTGTCCGGATCTGCAAGACTAAAATCTTTAACATTTTTATATGCAACATCCTGCTTTTTTTTCTGGATATAACGGATTTGATCGAATTTTACTGCATTAACGATATGAGAAGAATGTGTAGTAATAATAGTCTGTATTTGCTTAATCGAAATGCTTTTAAAAAAGGATGCAAGATATTCTATAAATTTCTGCTGCAATTGAGGATGCATATGAGATTCAGGTTCTTCCAAAAAAAGCAGAGGAATTGAGTTTTCCTCATTTTCCTTTATTGCTTTCGAAAATTCTACTAACTTCAGTTCGATCTTTATTAAATTTTTATATCCTAAACCATTATATGTACTCGGTAAAAACTCACTAGAATTTTTTTCTTCATACGCCAAGTTTGCATTTGCCTTTACTTGTTCATCAAGAGCAATTTTTGATACTGCAATTAATTTCAGATCTTCTGCAGAAGGGTACCCAAAAACAAACGATTTACTTACAATTTCTTGTAACAATTTATTTACCGTATCTTGGGATTTTGTCTCTACCTCGCTGCAAATCTGCTTTAACTGTCTTATTTCGCCGTTTACACCCTCTAATGACTCATCGATATTGTCTTTAAATAACAATGTTAGTAATTTTGCTAATGGTGCATTATTTTTCTGTTCAGATTCATCCATTCCTCTTTCAGCAACGATTTTATAAACAGGAAAAAGGTTGCTTAATTCTTCACTTGTATTCTTTTGCTTCAGATTTTCATTGCCAGGATTTACTGCGTAAACCGTTAATTTAAAAAAATCAGGAAACTGATCTCTGGTTATCTGTTTAATTTTTTCTATATTTATTTTTCCATCTTCATCGGTTTTGACAGACGAATAAACTTCAAAAATGTTTTCTTCTGATAAAACAGGCTCATATTTTGCAAGAATATGTACCTGAGTTATTGATTCATCGGTATCAATAATAAAAGGAGATAAAGCTCCAAGATTATCGTCATCTTTCTCTAATGAATAATCAATATAAAAACTCATTTCTGGAAGATCAAGTTTATTTAAAAAAGTTTCATATGTAAGTTCCTTTTTCAGTAAGGAAGATATGGATTTATATAACTCACATCGGCATTGAATAGGATAATCATCAAAGCTTGGATTTTTATTATCCAAAACAAGAGACATAAAATCCATTAGAGAAGTCTTCCCCGAATTATTCTTACCAACAATTAAAGTCGTGGAACAGTCCAATTCTATAGTCACATTTCTTAGTAACCTAAAATTTTTTACTTTAATTTTTTCTAGAAACATATATCTCCCTCCTATTTTCTTTTACACAAACATCTGCTGCAGTAATCCTTTTTTCCTTAGCTTCCACCCATCAACAATCTTTCTCTGTTCCTCAATAACAGAGTCCTGCGATCCAAGATATTCGGCAATCTTCTTCTGTTCTTCAAGTATTGGAATATAAACGATCTTGTTAGAAACTACATCCCATTCTGCTCTTGGCATTTTTGTACCGCAGGATTTATTTGCAACCTTATCAAAGTCCGGCATTTGAATTAAGAAATATAAATAACTATTAGTTATGTCTGTACCATAAAGGCACCATATTTCTGTACTGCAAACTCCGTCAAAATCAGGATGAGCATATTTATGCAGATAAGGACGTAGTTTTCCATATAACACATCCCCTGCTTTAAAAATCGTTTTTATACTACTCTGATTTAGAGAATTCTTTGTATTAATTATATTTCCTGTTTCACTGATAATATCTTCCAATTCTATGCATCTAAATGAACTTTTTGAAGTTTTAGGATCATATTTTTCTTTTCGCAAGGAACACACTTCTCCCAGTCTCTTCGCTTCCCACTCCGGGAACTCTCTTCCGTCCTTATCCTTAAACCGCAGTTCCCTGCTGAACAGCTTCTGCATCAGCCCTTTCTTTTTCAGCTGCAAATCATCAAGAATACGCTGCTCGGAAGTAATAATATTGTCAACCGTTGAAAGGAAATCGGCAATCTTTTGCTGTTCTATCAGTTTCGGCACATAGATAGTATTATCCGAAACAATTTCCCAGTCTGCTCTTGGCATTTTTGTGCCGCAAGATTTATTTGCAGCTTTGTCAAAATTTGATGTCTGAATTAAATGGTAAAGATACCTATTGGAAACTTCTGTACCGAATAGGCACCAGATTTCTGTACTGCAAACTCCGTTAAAATCAGGATGAGCATATTTATGTAAATAAGGTCGCAATTTTCCGTATAAAACATCACCTGCCTTAAAAAACGTTTTTATGCTATTTTGCCTAAGAGAGTCTTTTGTATTTGTTATTCCCCCTGCCTCTCCAAGAATATCTTCCAATTCAACACATCGATATGAATTATTTGAAAGTCGTGGATCATATTTTTCTTTTCTTAATGCACACACCTCTCCCAGCTTCTTCTCTTCCCACTCCCCGCTGAACTCCGGGAACCGCAGCTTTGGTACGCGCTTTCCCATCACAGTCCCAGCTCCTTCGCGTACGCGTCGTACTTCTTCATAAGCCCGTCGCGTTCTTTGTATGCGGCGTTGAGGTCTTTTTCCACTGCGGCAAGGTCGACGGGAGGTTCTTCCTCGAACGTATCCACGTAGCGCGTAATGTTCAAGTTGTAACCGTTGTCCTGAATCTCCTTCAGTGAAGCGACATGGCAGAACTTCTGTACGTCTTTTCGGTCGGTATAGGCGGTGACGATTCTGTCTACGTTGGTATCTGAGATATAGTTCTGAGCCTTGCCGCTTTCAACTTCTTTCGAGGCGTCTATAAAAAAAACGTTGCCGCTGTCCGCACTCCGTTCATTTTTGAGCACGAGGAGGCAGACCGGTATTGTCGTGCCGTAGAAGCAGCCCGGAGGGAGCCCGATGACGGCATCGAGATAATTCAGTTTTTCTATGATGTACGTACGTATTTTTTCTTCGGCACCGCCGCGGAACAGAACACCGTGCGGCATAAGGACTGCAATTCGCGAATCTTTTTTGTCCATGTGATAAATCATGTGTTCCAGAAACGCAAGGTCTTCGTAGCTTTTTGGGGCGAGCGCCCCGTACGGTGAAAAGCGGTCGTCTTCAAGATAGTGTGAAGCGGCGGACCACTTCTGCGAATACGGGGGATTTGCAACCTGTACAGTGAACCGCTCTCCCTCGTAGTCTTCCTTTCCTCCGTCCCTGACGGTGTCTACACGGCGGATGTCGAAATACTGGTACGGAATGTTGTGCAGGATCATGTTCATGCGGGCCAGATTGTATGTCGTCGGGTTTACTTCGTTCCCGTAATAATGGCCGACTTTCACATAGTTTCCCACCTGAATCAGAAGCGAGCCGGAACCGCACGTGCAGTCGGAAACGGATTTTACTTTTGTTAATCCGGACGTTGCAAGCCGTGCAAGCAGTTTCGACACGTTTTGAGGGGTATAAAACTCACCCGCTTTCTTTCCGGCGCTTGCCGCGTACATACCGATAAGATATTCGTACGTGTCGCCGAGTACGTCAATTCTGCTGTCGTTCAGGTGAAAGTCAATCGCGTCAATCGACTGCATGAGGCGTCCTATGAGCTTCGAGCGGTCCTTCACGTTTGCGCCGAGTTTTGCCGATGTCAAATCCATATCGGAAAACAGATTCTCGAATGCTTTCCGGGACGGCTGCCCTTCCGACGAAGCTGAAATGCTGTTCAATGCCTTTTGCAGATATTCGACGGAGAATTCATTCTTCTCAATCTGATCAATGCATACTTTAAACAGATACTGCGGTTCAATAAAGTAACCGTTCGACTCGAGCACGGCTTCGGTAAGCACCCGGCGCATTTGTTTGTTTTTAAACGCTTCCTCAAACGAAAGCTTGTCGCCTTTAAGCAGCTCGGCAGCCTTCGATTCCATATGCTCGCTCAGCTGCCGGTAAAAAAGCAGGCCCAGTACGTAGTACTTGAAGTCCGCACCGTCCATATTGCTGCGGAGTGTGTTTGCCATCTCCCAGAGTTTTTTCTGCAGCTCGTCTTTCTGTGTTTTTTCATGCTGCACGTCATCGTCTTTTTTCATACAAGAACCTTTTTTATGATAGAATTATTTGTCATCGTAATGCCCGCGGCAGGACGCAATGTAAATCCGTCCGTCTTCAAGATGATAGACAAGACGGTCCTTTTCATTAATCCGCCGGCTGTATTCGCCGCACAAATTTCCGCGCAGCGCTTCAGGTTCTCCCAAACCTGAAAGGGCACCGTTCCTGTCAATATCTTTTACAAGCAGATTTATCCGTTTAAGCGTCTTTTTATCCTGAGACTGCCAGTACAGATAATCGTTCCATGCGTCATCAGCCCAGATCAGTTCACTCATCGGTATCTTCTATAAGGTTATGAGCAGTTCCTTTACCTTCCCGGAGTTCGCGGACCGATTTCATGATATAATCCTGATTCTCCGTATCGTAGAAATGATCTGAAGCAACAGTAATTTCAAACGGAATCCGACGCTCCCTGAGAACGGCTTTTATAAACATGTTCACTGCCGTTGAAGCGTTCAAACCTGCTTCCGAGCAGAACGAATCAAACGCTTTCTTGTCCTGAGTATCGACGCGGGATGTAATAGTTGCAAGTGCCATAGAATACCTCCGATTAAAATATAACACTATTGTACTACGACAGCAATATTATGTATGCTATAAGGCATTTTTATACGAGTACTTGGCACATATATCGTACACGAAATTCTGCACATCGTTCACTGCCGTTTCCTTTGCGACAAGCCCGAGTGACGGATCAGTAATACCTTTCCTGATTTCATCCTTGCGCAGTACCCCGGAAAATTCATACTGACTGCACAGCTGCTCAAGTTTCTTTGAATCGTAATGATGGTCAATCGAATACGTCTGCATTTCATGAATGCGCTGTTGTTCTTCAAAGGCGGCAAACTTTTCTTCAATGCCCTGTGCACTGCTCAGACCGCGTACCACTTGTTCAAGGAACTCTTTTATAAGATCCGCTTTTTTCCGCAGTTCCCTGTTCCCTGAATTATCGATTGTGTCGAACAGTTTCTTAATATCCCGTTCTTTCTGTTTTCTGTTCGTAAAGTTGATTGCCGTTATGAGCCGCAGAATATAATCGACATTTACAATATCCGTTTCGAGCAGTTCTATTTCAAAGTTGATATTTGAAAGAATCGATTCTTTTTGTGCTTCCCGGTATTGTACGACCTGATCGTGAATGGAGCTGTAAATACTTTTGTAGTTGTTAAATGTCTGTTCATCTATTCCCAGTTCGTCTTCGGTAAATCTGAACTCGTCAAACGTCTTAAGCGTGAAGATCAGTTTCATGACTTCCCGGAACGCCTTAACGAACAGAATCTTTTCCGTTTCACTCTGGAGATTCGCTGCATCTTCCGGTGTTTCCGCCGTACGGTACAGCATACAGAGTGCTGTCTGCAGCCGGTTTACAAAATAAGCATAGTCCTTTTCTACGACACCGGACAGATCGTCGCTCTGTGAATACAGCTTAAGTGCAGCGTCGGTCTCCTGCTTGATATTCCGGTAGCAGACGATATTTCCGAACGGCTTGGTACTTTTTTCGGTACGGTTCGTACGAGAAAACGCCTGCAGCAGTCCCTGATATTTCAGATTCTTGTCGAGGTAAAGGGTATTGAGCATTTTACTGTTATAGCCGGTCAGATACATATCCACGACAAGCAGCAGGTTTATTCCGCCCGCTTTAAACCTTTTTGAAACGTCTTTGTTATATTCTGCAAACGAGGCCGTGTCGAAGCCGGTGTTGTACATGTCATCATACTCTTTTATGATGCGGCTGAGTGCATCCTGCGAAAGTTCTTCTTTGTTTTCCGGATCTTCATTTACATTGTATGTAAACACCGCTGCAATCGAAAGATCTGTGTGTATCAGTTTGAACGTATCGTAGTACTTGATAAGAAGCGGAATACTCTGTACGGCAAGAATTGCGTTGTATTCACGGTTGTTTGTTTTGTCGTTAAAATGTACCGCGATATCCTTGCATATGAGTTCAATACGCTGCGGATTTTCATATACTTCGTCTGTGTCGATACCGTCGGCCTTTGCCGGATCGTTTTCGTCGTACGAACCGTAGAACGTGGAGATATATTCAATTTTGAATCCCAGAACGTTGCCGTCGGCAATCGCTTCTTTTATCATGTACCGGTGCAGCTGCCTTCCGAACAGTGATTCGGTAATGAATTCGCGTTCTCCTTCCTTGTGTGCGTTTTCCGTCAAAATCGGTGTGCCGGTAAAGCCGAAATACTGAGCCTTTGCAAAATACTTTTTAATTCGTGTATGCATGTCGCCGAACTGTGAACGATGGCATTCGTCAATCAGA
>JALNVF010000075.1 GCA_023231445.1 Treponema sp.
CATGTACTGTATGGTAGAAGCAAGGGTACCGTCGACAATCTGGTCGCTCAGCTTGAGCGGGATGAACAGGTTGTCCTGTTCTTTATCGGAATGAATGTATCGAGGCATGCATAAGTATACAGCGATATTTGCCTCATTGTAAATTCTGTTGTATACTTTTCCTACAGTTTCAACATGTTTATCAAGCATATCCCGCAAGGGTGACGCAGCTTTCTTTATTTTAACCGGATGCAGTTTTTAAGTCCTCCGTTCATTGCTCCTGCTTCAAGTATTTCCGGGAAAAGCCACCTGCACTGCATGCGACAAAACCGCGGTCATGAATTTGTAAAATAACAGGCATCAGCAGTATCAAGTAAAACATACGTGCGTTTTGCTGCTTCTCCGTCTGTATGATGAAGAAGTATGGTAATTTTTCCATATTACCGTTTGTATGATTCAATATAGTGTAAGGAAAATTGAATTGTACAGACCATTTCACCACGGCTGATTATTTATTTTTCAACTTCCGGTTTAATGCTTTTTTCTACAGTGCATGTTAAAATAATTGCACAGGAATGAATATGACTGATACAAGCCAGGTTCAAAAATATAAAAATCGTTCTCAACCCGACGAATATTTTCTGCATAAGCCGCTTATCGATTGCTATCGAGCCGTCTGCAGTCACGATATTGCAACAGTACAGGATTTTTTTGACCATCATATAAATCCTGACAGTCTTCTTTCAAATGAAGATTTTGCACTATTGAAAGCGGAATACAAGAGTTTCTTTGACTCGGAAGAACAAACAACACCTCTTGTTACGGCTGTTTTATGTAATGATACCGCTATAGCAAAATTATTGATCGCCAGCGGTGCGAACGTAAACTTACATACCGATTTCAAATATAATGCAGCCTTACTCTGTGCCTGCGATACGGAAAGTCGCGGATATGCCGGAGTTGAAATGGCTGAGCTGCTGCTTGATGCAGGGGATGATATTGAGATACGCGATGAATATGATAATACGCCGCTGATTGAAGCCTGTTACAGTGATAATGCACCACATGTAAAACTGCTTGTTTCCCGGGGAGCGGATGTACACGCAAGGAAATACCGGCAGGAAACACCGTTTACCGTTGCAGCTCAGTCTGTATCGGCAGAGACAGCACGCTGTCTTCTTGCGCATGGAGCAGATATACATGACTGTAATGAAGACAGAGAAAGTGTTTTTCTGCTTGCAGAAAGGAACAATTCGCCGGAAATTGTTCCTTTTCTCCGTTCGTATTTAGGTTGAATACGTTGCGCTCAAATAAAATGTATCCGGCATCAATCCTCTTCTCTCTTAAGTTGATAGGTTCTGTTTTTGTTGTCTCCCAAAGTTGTCAATACATTCTGTTTTACTAGTTTTACAAGTATCTTCCGAACACCGGAAGGAGAAAGAGAGGTAAGCTGCTGTGCAATACCGCTCGTTATGAAACTGTTACTTTTTAAATACCCAAGAATTTTCCGCGTATTCTCATCGCTACTTGTCGCTACTTTATCGCCACTTGTCGCTACTTTATCGCCACTTTTACGCCATAAGGTTACGACGAGGCTCTCGCTCCGTTCTTCAATAAGCGGTTCTTTCAATGCGTATTCACTGCAAAGGCGAAATACTTTAAGCATTCCCGTACCCCAGTGTTCGGCGAGATGCATTTTACCGAATACATCGGCAAGTACTCTGTTCCGAATGCTTGAACTGCCGTTTTTCATGTCTTCTATTGTAATACCACCGTAAAGCGTTCCTGGCGAAGTAACTTCTACGCGGTCATCGTAGACTGAAACCTGAATAAAAGAATGTGCCAGATAATTGCGATGAACTACGGCGTTTACAATCACTTCACGTATTGCTTCGGGAGGAAGTTCATACTGTTCAATCCGGAGAATGCCTTCTATATGTGCTCCGAGGTTTATATGTTCCAGCACAAATTTGTATGCCTCGTCTATCTGTTTGTATACAGGTCCTTCTATATCCCGTTTATCTATGAAAACAGTTTTATCAGTCCCTTTAAACCGTCCGCACTGGATTTTTGCAAATGTAAAAGTATTTTCTGTAAGCAATTCAAAAGCATTGGACGGAATATAATCGTTTTCCTGTTTGATTAAAATTCCCCAACCGGTAAGATTTTCTTTTGATACGGTTTTTTTAGTGTATTCTGCAATCGCTGTACAAAGAGAATCGACGCGGTTCATTTCCACAGGAATTTCTGAAAACGGCATTTCATCATAATACTGGTGTCTGCCGAAAAGAATATACTCTTGTATTTTTTCATATTCCGCTTTTCTTGTCGTTGCCCCGACACGGATATACGTACCATCCGTTACTCCCTCTTTTTTTATAAAATAAGGCTTATTCTGTCCCGGATGTATTTCAACCACGATAACCGTCTTGTTCCCGACTGTCTGAAAGACTATATCAGGGACAATAGACGGTGTGCACACTTCGGATACGGCATTCGCTATCGAATCCATGTATATAAACAGTTTATCCGGATCAACACCGGTTATTTCCCGCGTCTCATCATCTACACCGAATACAATTCTACCCCCCGAACCATTCGCAAAAGCAACAACTGTTTTGAGGTATTTCTTGTCATCAAGAGGTATTTGACGTTTGAACTCAAGCGTCTTTGATTCACCCATTTGTATTGATTCAAACAGCGTCACTATTTTCCTCCTGACAGTTTCTCTGTCGCTGTTTCTGTCGTGCTGTTAAGCATAGAGTTATGTTCTGCTATCGTTTCACTTGATTCGGGAGCGACATATTTATAGAAATAATGTGTAAACGGACCATCCAGATTATCAGCTACGTTCCAAATTATAGCTGACTTTTCTTGAATATTTGAACCTACCTGATCAAGTAACGAATCTGAAGACATTTTTACTCCAATAATCCACTTATTTTTTAATTGTATCACAAATAAATTTTTTTATGAAATAAAAAGGTATCATCTGCAGACAGAAAAATAACTACTCATGCAGATGATGGACCGTAAATCAAATACTGATTTTTATAAAGTTTTAGACCAGCGTAGTAATTTACTTCTGAATAACTTCACCAAGCCTTTTTATATTCTTCCTGTCTGATGTATCATATGTTTCAATCGAGGTAATTTTCCCCATTAAAAGGATATCGGAATCAGAGGGTTTTATGGCTGTCTTATATTCATTTGAGTTTACATCTGCCAACATGAAATGAATCAGAATCGTAATATCCCTGTCTATCTTTCCACTGCTTTTTTTCTTCCCTGCAGAAACGCTTTTGCTTCGTCTTTTGCCATCGGCAGAAAATTGTACGTGTCAAAATCAATCAGGGACAGTGTTAAATTTTTTCCGAGCGCACTGTCCAGATGATAATTCTGAGACGCTGCATTATGCATGGGGAAGTATAATTCCTTACTAATGGAAATAGAGAATGTGAAATATATTCCGTTTTGAGAAGGCCGAAGGAGAATAATACTCCAACCCGCTGACTCACACCGGATTTTTTTATAAACCGCTGAATACTATAGGCCGATAGAAGCTTGCACATACCAAAATGTACCGCATATTTCAAAGAAGTGTTACAAATATTCGTACTCCATTTCCAGATGATTTAATGCTGCATCCACTGATACGTCGTTCATTTCCCAGCCGTTCTTTTTCACTGTATTAAGAATGTATGCTCCGGCTTGCATCGCCGTCATGCGGCTGAGTGTCAGGGGAAAGTCTGATTTTGAGATGTACACTATCCGTTCAATTGTTCCTTCTCTTTCCAGCTCCTGAAGCTTTACAAACGGAACTGTTTTGCCGTCCTGATATTTTGGGCTGTCGCTTTCCGGATAGTATATCTTCCGTACGGCTTTCTGCTCCGGGCTGTGCCATTCCGGTATCTTTACAAACATGATCATTCTTTTGTCCGGCGTTTCAGTAACCTTTTCCATTTTACCTCCGTGTTTTTTGTACACTATTATTTTTTCCAGCAGGCGCATATAACTAACTCATCAGCATGAGTCTTTTGTAGAGACAGTGATAGTGTATGCCGTTAATTTTTTTATCCTTGTTCCTGTGAAAATGACCGAAATACCAGTCTTTGCTACCGACTGATTCAATCAGCCTGTCATATATCTTCGTTGTCGGATCAACGGGATATCCATAATCAGCAGAGTCTCTGTTTACAAAAATATCCGGCAGCCGGGAAAACGGTGCAGTATGTGAAAGAACAGCATCATATATTTTTCCTTTTGTATTGGAAATCAGCTCCTGCTCTTCCTGCGGAGACAGCAGTTCTTCCGGCCATCAGGATTTATACGGTTTCCGCCTGTCCTTATCGGTTGAAAGCGCACCGCCAAGAACAAGCAGCTTTTTACCTTCGATGCGGTATTCGCAGTTACGCCGGAAATAGAACACATTGTCGTATACTTTATACAAAGCTGCATTGTCATCACCCTCTATTCCGGCTGCTGCGCACGGAACTTTACGCTGTTCATCATAAATAACAGGATACGGCTCATGGTTTCCCTGCACCACAAGGGTAAAAAACGGCTTCATGGAAAGCCATTCAAACCAGTACTCAGATTCTTTATTATTCGGCCAGAGGGCGCCTCCGTCACCGAGAATAATGTGGTAGTGAATATCGGGCAGTTTTATTCCGTGCAGTAAACAGAAGTTCTCTATTTTTTTTGTTGTAAGAGTTTTTGCTTCTCCGCAACAGCCGCCATGAAAATCACCTGAGAGAATTACTGCCATACTGCCCCCGTGAATTTGAATACTTCCTTCATTAGATGTGGTAGCTTATTTGCGGACATTCGGTCAACCGTTTTTCCAGCAGGTGCATATAATTATTTCAGCAGCATGATCCGTTTGTAGAGACAGTGATAGGATATACCTTTAATAGTTTTATCAGTATTCCTGTGGAAATGACCGAAATACCAGTCACCGCAGCCAATGTTTTCGATCAGTCTGTCATAAATCTGTGTCGTCGGATCAACGGGATAACCTGAATCATTGAAGTTTTTGTTTTCAAATATATCAGGCAGCCGTGAAAATGGTGCTGTATGTGCAAGAACTGCATCATACGTCTTTCCTTTTGTAGAGGAGAGCAGCTCCTGCTCCTCCTGAGGAGACAACAGTTCTTCCGGCCACCATGATTCATACGGTTCCCGCATATCCTGATCGACTGAAAGCGCACCACCGAGTACCAGCAGCTTCTTACCTTCGATACTGTATTCGCTGTTGCGTTGGAAGTAAAATATATTATCATACACTTTATACAGGGCTGCTTTACTATCTCCTGTTATGCCAGTTGCAGCACACGGGACTTTACGCTGTTCATCATAAATAACAGGATAGGGTTCATGATTACCCGGCACCACCAGAGTGATAAAAGGCTTCATGGAAAGCCACTCAAACCAGTAATCAGATTCTTTGCTGTTCGGCCAGAGGGCGCCTCCGTCACCGAGGATGATGTGATAGTGAATGTCAGGGAGCTTTATTCCGTGCAGTGAACAGAATATTCTGAGATATTTTGTTTTAAGGACTTCTGCTTCACCAAAACCGCTGCTGTGAAAATCGCCTGAGAGAATTACCGCCATACTGCCCCCGTCAAGGTTATATATATTCCTGCGATACAAAGTAATTATTTTTACACTGTTGTTCAATTTTTAGTCTGTATATCGGAAAAATGACATTTATAAGGTTTTCATTAAAGAAGCAGTTCGAAAGTAAAACAGTATATACTTTTTCTGCGGTAGATTTATGCTTTGAAAAGAATTTATACCGGATATTTCCGATTTTTATGGTAGCAGAATACATCTGGTCACTATATTGCTGCAATAGTACTTCACACCTGCTTGATTTTAGATTTTTCATGTATATGTACTCTCCTGCCTTTCTGTTACGATGTTTACATCGTTTTCATTTATTTTGAGTATACTACAATATTCCTTACGATGCAAACCTCATATAAAGAAAAGTTGCTTGAACGGATCTCAGAAAATTTGAAACGGCTTCGTCTCGAGAAAAGCTATTCACAGGCTTTTGTTGCGGAAAATATAGATATCAGTCTGAGAACATATCAGACCTATGAATCAGACAAAACATATGATATCAGGATATCAAATATGGTAAAAATAGCCGAGTTTTATGGCATTACGGTTGATGCATTGATAAGTGGAAAAAAATCCTGACAATAAATATTCTTCTGTTGACATATCGTTTCTGCTGAATTATTGTAGTGACAAAGGATGTTTTTTTGGCTTCCCCGGGAGGGTATATTCCGGCAAAGTTGCTGATTAGGCATCTTTTTTACAGAAACGTATTTCCATTCAAATATAAAATCAATCAGCCTGAACAAAAACTTCATCTTACAGCAGAAAGCGAAATATCATAAAATTTCGTAACTTATTATAATACCATTAAATAGAGAGCATCTATCTGACATTCAAAATGACATCAAAATGACACCGGAAAAAAGAAAGAGATGCTCATTAAAATTATATAATATAAAGAATTACATGATTGAGATGACGTTCTAAAATGCGCCCTTTTGTCAACACAGTTATTCAGGCAGTTTAAGGTGATCAAGCCGCTTCCCTGTTGTCCAGACTGACAGTCTGGAATGACTCATACATTTCATCAGGAGTATGGTAGTCTAGACTCTGATGAAACCGTTCCGTATTATAGTAATTGAAGTAGGTATTCACGCCCGCCTTCAGTTCCGACATTGTTTCATACCGCTTAAGATAGATATCCTCGTACTTGAGGCTCCTCCAAAGCCGCTCTATTCTTATGTTGTCCAGTGCCCGGCCGCAGCCGTCCATGCTGATTTCAATTCCGTATTCTTCAAGAACACCGATAAAGACATCTGAGGTAAACTGTACGCCCTGGTCGGTGTTGAAGACCGCAGGTATACCGTATTCCTCGATTGTCTCGCGCAGCAAAGCCGCGTACTGACCGGCATCCATCGTGTTAAACACACGCCAGTTCAGGACTTTGCGCGAAAACCAGTCGATTACTGCCATAAGATATACGTTGCCGGACGGCAGGCGGATATATGTTATGTCCGTTGACCAGACCTGATTCGGATAACGGATGACTTTTCCTTTCAGCAGATACGGGTACTTTCGGGCTTTTTTACACGCTTTGGAAAGGTTCATGCCCGGATAGACCGCGATTACTCCGAATCTCCGCATTACGCGGCGTATCTGTTTTTCTCTCACGTCCGCTCCGGATACCTTCAAATCCCGGTAAATCCTCCGGTAGCCTTTTTCAGGATGTCTGATCTGGACTTCCATGATTTCCTTCAGAAGTTCGAAATCCTCCTCATCCTGAAGAGTCTGCGGTGTGTAATAATACGCACTGCGGCTGATTCCTAAAAGTTCACACTGCCGGCTTATCGACAGTAGTTTGTAAGCGCACTCTACCATGTCGGCGGCTCTTCCCCGTAGATCTGACGATACTTTTTTTTTAAGTATTCGTTCTCGATCTTCTGTTCGCCGATGACTTTCATCAGCTCTTCCTTTTCTGCGTCGGCTTTGTGCTCTTCACCGTTCTTTTTGTTCGCCCGTTCGAAAATGACCGCCGCATTCTCAGCCACAAGCTTCTTCCACTGCATAATCTGATTCGGGTGGACCGAATACTTCACTGAAAGTTCCTGTAGTGTGGCTTCTTCCCTCAGTGCTTCAAGTGCCACTTTCGCCTTGAATTCCCTGCTGAACGTCTGTCGTTTCTTTGCCATCGTGTTACCGCCTTTTTTATTATCGACTTTAACACCTTATTCCAGCTGTGCTTTTTGTGCTGTTTCTACGGCTCATTATATTCCTTTATCTTGCCTATCGGATAAATGTCAGTAAGTACCTCTCTGTTTATCTAGTTAAGTGAATATTAAGAGTGGTTCATATGAACCACTCTTAAACTAAGCTGATTATTACAATAATGCAAAGTTGCATGTCTTCCCGATGTAAATTGATGAACCGTTTTAACATACCCAAGACTGAACAATAAACTTGATCCGGTACATAAATGAAAGCAGTCATTTTGTCTTTTCTGATTTGCTCAATCCATGTGTAAATAGAAGCTATAATTTTTTATAACCCTGTTCATCGGGATACAAAGTAATTGGTGTTACACTTCTTTTCGATTTTCAGCCTGTAAATACAAAAGATCGTGTCTATAAGGTTTTCATTAAAGAAACAGTTCGACAGCAGAACGCCATATACTTTTTCTGCTGTTTCCTTTTGTCTGGAAAAGAATTTGTATCTGACTTTTCCAATCTTTACCGTAGTCGAAAATATTTCAGTACTGTATTGCTGCAATACCAGCTCACATTTGCTTGTTTTTATGTTTTTCACTTTTGTACTATCCTTTGGAAAAGAGTAATAATATGCATACTGTAATGCTGGGTGGTGTTACATCAAATAATAGTGAAATTATATAATATAAGCAATAGCTTATAATGTTATTGCTTATAAAACTTTATAGTGAGGATATGAATGAAGCGGTAGCGGAAGTTTTAAGGGATTTGAGGGAAGAAAACCATATTTCTCAGGAAAAACTTGCAGATGCGATAGGCTCTCATCAGGTGTATATATCAGAGATTGAAAAAGGGAAAAAGCTGCCGTCTTTACAGGTTTTGTATCATATAGCGAAGTTTTATAACATGTCTCTTACTCAGTTGGTGGAAAGGATAGAACTGAGACTGCCAAAAGCGTAATATACCAAGAAAATCACAAAATACTATAATTATATATAATACAATAAAATAGAGTTGGTGGCAGTATGGAATACGAAATGCCCTACAAACGCCACCCGAAAAACTCAGTGGGTGGCACATTAACTATATATAATATAATAAATTACAGAGACTGGGTGGCGCTCCTTTATCTTGCCTGACGGATAAATGATAACATGATTTTTAAAGTATTGAGTTCTCATAAATAATGTATTTTGTTGTATTTTTGTAGTCCTAACATGGTTTCACTGAATAACTAAAAAAAATGAATTATTGCATCTTCATAATAGTAGCATTTTATTAAATATTTTGATCATAGAATGTTCTGTTTGAAAGAACAGTACCATTTCAAAGTGAAGGGAATCATTTTTTTTTAAATTTATTATGTTGGACTTTTTTCCGGACCGTATTGATATTCCGTATGAGAAAATTATATTTCATAATCGATTTCTGCAACATATTACAACATGAAATGATTTGCCTTTGTAAGACCGTGATACTTGTAAATCCCAGAATGTCTCCGTACTTGGTTATTCATATAGTGATTTCGTAATAACAGGTAGACATATTTTCTTACTTCTCGTACTGGTCATGTTTTACGCTGGAATATCCAAAGTTATATCTATAGATGTAGAACAAAGTGACTCAGCATTTGTCTATAAGCGTGTATTTCAATAATGTCGTCAAGATAAACATACTGGAAGTTCTATCTAACTTACATCAGTTTCAAGATAGACCGTATATAATTTGTTTGCATAAGCATTAGCTGTAACTTTCATTAAAAGAAAAACCAAAAAAAACAGAAAGATTTCGATAGCAACTCCAATAATAAAATAATACAGAGGAAGGCTCTTTTTAAAGTAATCAACTATAAGTATAATCGTTGTAAAAAATATTGCCCATAAATTACCACCAAGAAAATTCCTAAAAAATCCAAAGGAACAGTTATTTTCAAAAAGAATTACATTATCGCGTGTTACATCTCGAATTCTTTTTACTGCTTCTGCTATCAATTTTCTAGCATTTTCTTCGTTCTTAGCCTCGCTTTCCTTAGTTGCCAGTTTTATTTTGAAATCCTTATAAATTTTATCCTTAAGTTGATTATAAGTTTGCATAGAATAATGATTGTTTTTCCAAAGCAAGAACTCTGTAGTAGGAAAATATGTCTCAATACTTTTATACATTGGCGTCTGTATGACAACCTTTGAAGTTGCCCGAAAAATCTCTCTCATAAAATAACCAATTGCACTTATTATTAAAGCGGATGGTACTATAGCGGTTATTAATTTACACATACTATTAAGTCTCTTAAGTAAATCAGAATTATAGACTATCATACAACATAATATACACGGAATAATCATTGAAACGATTGAGGGATATATTCTTGCTCGTTTATTGTATATTTTTGTTCTTTCAATATTTTCTGTAGTATTCATTTAAATTTTCTCCACTAGATCTTTATATACTATACTAGCATAGAAATCTATCAGTCATCCCAGTTTTCAATCTGAGAACTATACTGAATTCTTTCAGCAGTTCCCCAACCTCTATCTGGCATTATTCCATAATGATGACACAGAGTAGCTCCTGTTGTTTGATAAACCTTAACACCACGC
Source organism: Treponema sp. (assembly GCA_023231445.1). Taxonomy (GTDB): domain Bacteria; phylum Spirochaetota; class Spirochaetia; order Treponematales; family Treponemataceae; genus Treponema_D. Next base: position 10,349 of record JALNVF010000075.1, read on the forward strand.
TTTATAAATGAATTTGTAACAATCTTTTTTGGGTGATCGCTGTTTTTACCAACAGAAACAAATGCCTGTTTGTCAGTCATTTCGTCTTTTTGCAATATTGGTCCTACAAGCTCATTCATAATATAAGGGGTAAGATTGTGTCTGCCACCATGATGAGGGATTTGATATATCTTTACAAAGTTTTTTAACGATCGTCCTATTAATTTAGCAAAATCTACCGCTTCTTGTAAATCTTTTGGACCAGAATCTCCAGTTAAAAGAAAAAATTCTTTTTGATTTTCGGTCTCTCCATCCATATGACCTAGCACAACAACACTTTGCTCATTTTCAGAACTCGTCGTCACATCATCATGGAGGAATTCAGTGCTCCAATTGTCATTAATCCATTCAATAGTTTTTCTGATGGCTTCTTTAAATCTATTTTTGACATTCGAAAATAAGGAATCTACACTGTATTCTTCTGTTAAAGGAGTTTTATCTGATTCGATAATAAGCTCCTTGTAAGAAGTCTTTGTTGGAGATAAAACAATAATTCTATCTTCTATTTCAGTACCCTGAAATATTTCTTTTATCGGTATACTTTTATCTTCAGCGAGTTTTTCCAAGTTCGCTATATATTGATATTTACTTTTTAAACGTTCTTTGAGACTATCAGCAGTCATTCTTCCATCATCAGCATTATCAATAAGTTCATCCACGTATTTCCATGGACGATTCATATAAAGTACTTGTACTTTAAAATTTTCAAGAATTGTTTTTAAACCGGCGGTATGGTCTTGGTCCGAATGAGAACAAATGACAAAGTTGATGATTTTTTCAGAAGGATTTTTTTCCTCGTCTTCATCATCAAAATAGTACTTGTTTAGATGGTTTTTAAGCTCATCACCATACCTTTCAATACCTCCATCATAAATACCAATAGTATAAGGAGCATCGCTACCACTCGTATTCTTCCACCTTATCGCAATTGCATCGGAATCTTTTGTTTGCTCATTTACCCCAATAAAATCAAGTTCGTATGACATTTTTTATCTCCCTCCTACTTTAGATACTGAAAAAAGAATTAATTTTAAAATACAGAGTTTTTTGCATATCGTCAAATTTTAAGTTATTTATTAAACACATATAAATTTAATCACAATGATACTTCTGCACTTTCATGTATAGCCTAACTTATTTGATATAATTATTGATACTAATAATGATACTTTTTCAATAATGTACTTTTATTTGCCAATTCACCTTAATACATATGTATCCCGTTTGGATCAACAATTAGACATACAGTAGGTTCCAAACCTCTAATATCAGATAACCGTTGCGCCGTTTGATGATCTATATTAGAAGGCGTTCCGCCGGTCGGATGTGAATGCCATGTACCTAAATACATTAAATGCTTACCAGTTTTATCAGAAATCACTTCAACCTCTTTTGAAATACCTTTTGTTCCTAAAACAAAAGTAGATGGTGTAGATTCGCTGTCTTCCGGAGCGTCTACTATCTCGGTGATAAATACTTCCTTTGTTTTCTCAACATATGAACCTACAAGAACGCCACCTGTTTCTCTGGGAAATTGTTCTTCCATTTTGTTTTTTAATTCATCAATAATCTGTGGACGAATTGATACCTTAAATGGATACTCTTGAGGACATTCAGGAACCACATATCTAGGGATGACTATAACACCCGTTTTAACACTGTAATCATCAGACAAATTATATAGATAAGTGTAAGCAATATGTTCAAGATTGTTTTCAATGATTGTTTGTATCTTCATAGCCATTAGGGATGCAAATACTGATATATGAGCATCATCAACAACCATTGTCGGTGATGAACAAGTTAATCCAATAGGAACATCTGTGCTCGAACCTGAAAACAATGCATTATGTATATGTTCATTACTCAATGACATCCAATACAGATGGGCATATATTTGACCAAGGTTAACATTCTTATTTCTATCTTCTGCCAACAGAAAACCATATTTACCATTGTTAGTCAAAAAGCAGGATATTATTGGCGGTTGTTCTTCGTTAGTATCAATAAGATAGTTTTTAACAGCTTCAGAAGCTGTTGAATCAATAAGAATACTATATTGTTTTGACTTTATTTTAAAAATAGACCCACTATACCATTTGCTATTATTTCCTCCATTAATAGAGTTTACTACTTTTGCTAAAAGATATGCTTTTGGTAAAATATTTTCACATATAAGTGCATGCCGGGCCTTATTATATGGCATAAAATTCTTATCATCTAAGCAAATAATATTGTCATTCCCATTTCTAGCAATATGTAAGCAGATTTTTGATCCGAGACTTCCACAACCAACAAATAGAATTGGTTTAGTTAGAACGCTATCTGAGGTTCCGGATAATTGATGCATCATAGAAGATGAAGAATCATAATAGATGGAGCCCAATCTTACCTCTGCATTATCATCAGATAACAGCCCTTTTTTTATAGAATGATTACGTTTGACAGCAAATATCAGATATTCTGTAGAAGAATTGCTTCCAATAAGGTGAACAGGCCTTTTGACTTTCAGCATTACAAATGTATATTTAATTTTATCGGAAGATTCTGCTGCATAAATAGTGTGTTCAAAATGAGGAATATTTAAGTACTGGGTGATTTGTTTTAATTCTGCATAGGTACGAATATTATACGGAATATAGTTAGTAATAGTTTCAGTCGTTTCAAATATAATTAAACGCCCATAACTATTTTTTTTATCGCTCTCCTTAACTATAGTCCCATAAAAAATATTATCCTTTGACAAAGAAAAATTGACATATAAAGCTGATACAGTAGATTCCTTGTTTATATCTTCTTCCTTACAAAGGACAATGAAGTTTGAAGTATCATTCCTCATCGGCTCCCACCCTTGTTCTAAATTCATAAGATTGTGGACTGCAGCCGAATTCAACCATGCTGTTAACTGATTAAGTATTTCATCTAACCAGTCCGGACTTTGCATTAGTTCTGATGAATTTCCTGCATAAACACAAGGAAAGACACCATTGCTCGATGCATTTATATGAGGAAATATCTTTGGGAAATCCTTTCTAAGTTCAATTTCTGGCGCAGAATAAGGGAAATCAGATAAGAAATGGAAAGTAACAGGTTCTAATACTCGTACACCATCATCTGTTATACCTTTACTTAGAAAAGCTACCGGTAAATTAACTTCAACTTCGGCAGTAATGACTGCTGATGATTTATCATCCGAGAATAATACTTCGCTGCAATTATTATATTGCCTATGTTCGGCAATATATTTTCTTGCCCGTTCAAGAGCTTCTTCATCAACCATGATGGTAAGCTTCTCGGGTAGAATCGGTATTTGAGCTTGTAACTTTGCTTTCCTGTTTTTCAGTTTCTTTTTGAGGTCCCCAACAAGTAAAGTTAAAGGTCAACGGCTTGGGGTGCTTTTCATCTGGATATTCATTGGTACAATAGAATTGTGAATTTTCTCCGCCGATCTTCACATATTCTTTTTTTGCCCTGTAACTTGGCGGATCATTATCATCATCTTTAATCACTTTGCTTTGTGATACCATAAAGCAGGAGTCCATTTTTTTATGTCCTAAAGCAGACAAAGCTAATGCGCTTGGTTTTGCATCGTCTCCCTTATCGGAAATACTGTCCATTGAAATACAATGCCAAGAACAATGATGTGGAATATACAGTAAATCATATTTCAGAAATTTTTTGTAATTGATTTCACATTTTTCCCATACCAAACATTCAGCATCAGCACCGTATAAAACATTATTCGCATACTGTCCTTCAGTTACACCAATATTCAGCACAATGCTTTGCCGATTTTTATCTTTAGCAAAATCGTCATCATTTTCTTCAGGTTGTTGAGGTAATGGTCCTAGTATGGTTAATGAGATTTTATTACTACAATCATTCTCATTTATTTTTGTAATTATCGTTCCAATATCATAGTTAATAGCCGACAGTTTTTCCGTCCGGCCCTCGGGATCTTTACCAATAATTATTGCTCTGTCTCCTTCTGCTTGTATAGTATGACTACTTTCAAACGACGCTACACGTCGTTTCATTTCTTTGTTAAATGCCTTTGCATCATCACAAAGTTTATAGGTATCATCTTTTGATTCTGGTTTCCAGAAATTATGTGAGCTCCATAATTCTTTTATGATAATTTTATCTGAGCCCTTTACATAATCCGACAATGGACCTAAATAAAAATTATCGACAAAACCTGTAAGGTGATCATCGTGTCTATGAGTTAGAATAAAAGTATCAACATACTTACGGCCCTCACTATCAGCAGGGAGCCGTGCTCTTAACTCTTTGTTGATATCACAATAATCTGCGATTTTATCTGCGGCAATAGCACAATCAATTAAGATGGTTATCCCATTTGAAAGTGATAGAAGCGACATACCACCATTTTTATCACCTACCGGAAAAAAAGTCATTTTAGAAAACTTCATATTTCTGTTACTCCTTTATAGTACTTGATTTATATAAGCTTCTATGCTATTATGCCATAAACTTTATGGCGTTTTAGCAAGCTAAATAAATGATACTACCTATTTGCGGAAACGTCAACTATTTTATGTCGGGAAAGGCAATGGAAAACAATAATATCACTTTTGCAGAAAGACTTAAACACGCGAGAGAAAACCTACGAAAATTAAGCCAATCGCAATTAGCAGAACAATCTCTCTTACCAATCAGTTCAATTGCTCACTTTGAATCTGGCGATAGAAAACCTTCCTTTGATAATATAAAAAAATTATCAAAAGCCCTTAATGTAACAACAGATTATCTTCTAGGGCAAACGGATAATCCTGATGCTTCATCAAATGATGGAAAATCTCAAATAGCTTTTCGAGATTTCAATAACTTAAGCAACTATGATCAACAAATAGCGGCTGATTTTATAAAGATGCTTGCAAATAAGGATAAGAATTGACTAACAACCTTGATGAAAAATTAATCCCCCAACAGGCAGAAAGAATACTCCGTGAAAATAACGTAACATCATTGCCTGTTGATTTAAGTATTATATATAATAAAGCAGGAATTGTAGTAAGTTCAAAGGAAGGGCTTTCTCCTGGTGTATCTGGAATGTTAATTCGTTCTGGTAATAATTTTGGTATTATTTATTCTTGTTTTTATCATAATACTGGATTTGAACGTTTTAGTATTGCACATGAGTTAGGGCATTATTTTATTGAAGGGCATGTAAATCAATTATTTCTAACCGACGCTATGCATATTTCACATGCAGGATGTTTTACCGAGGCCGAGAATGATATTGAACGACAGGCAGATATTTTTGCTACAAACCTTCTTATGCCAGAATCTCTTATTCACGACGAAATTGCAACCAGTCATCCTAGTATCGAATCGATAAAAAAACTTTCAGAAAAATGTCAAACTTCATTCACGGCCACAACTATTCGATATATTGAATTGACGAAGCATGCTGTCTGCCTTATTGTCTCTGACGGAGATAAAATTTGCTATTCTTTTATGTCCGATAATATGAAAAAAAGAAAGCTTGAGTACATAAGGAAAAATACAAAAATAATACCAAAAACAGTGACGTATACAGCAATTCATGATGGTACACTTGATAAAACAAATTATGTCTCACAAGATGCATATCTTTATGACTGGTTCGATTGCAACTCAAAAAAATGGACAACCGAAGAAGTCCTGAAACTACCTTCATACAATAAAATTATTACTCTTATTCATTTCTAATAAGATGCGAAATATTATCTATACGTTTTTTATGAATGAATTTAACTTTTTACATGAAAATGTAAGAAGTCCTGATATTTATTAAGATTATAATCCATAATCATGCTGTGACCTTTTTATTAATTTATTTTTTTTTGCTCATACCACAGAAAAACGGCTGGCACACAATATGTACCAGCCGTTTTTTTACTGTTTTAAGTAAGCGTCAAAAGGATACCCCCTGAAAGAGAAAAAAACAATGCAGTAAACTTGCCATAGAGGCAGGAAAAATGAGAAGACGATACAGTAATGAACAGAAAGCGGAACTGGTAAACAAATACC
>JALNVF010000076.1 GCA_023231445.1 Treponema sp.
AGAATGTATATGCGGCACTCTGCTGTGGTCTGAAAAAGTTTTTAAAAGACTGATATACCGGGCTGCGGTATATGTACTACGGCTGGTAAAAAAATCTTCTTTAATAATGTCAAAATAACCGTTGTCCCGGATTTCTCTGGTGCGGCTTTCGATCTTTTCCTGCTGCAGCATGCGCATATCAATACCGGGCTGAGACATGCCGTATTTTTCATACAGTCTGTCTATACTGCCGGATACTGCAGATTCGTCCCTGCCGTAGTAATTCCAGAAAACAATGAGCACTCCTCCGTCGCGCAGAAGGGCCGATGATTTTCTGTATTTTGTATCCGGATCAAGCCAGTGAAACGATGTTGCTGAAACAACTGCGTCAAAAAGCATGTTACCGGAATCATATGATTCAAACGAGGTATTATAAAAAGTAATATCGTTGTAACCGGCTAGTCTTTTTCGGGCCTCTGCAATAAGATTTTCCCCCGGTTCGACTGCCGTTATATCGGGATGCCACAGATCTGCCATCTGTCTTGTTGCAATTCCTGTTCCCGCTCCAAGTTCAAGGATACGTGAATGGGAGGTAAAATGCCTGACTGTATCAATACTTTGAAACAGCCGTTCATCGTAGTCGGGGCGTGCATTTGTATATTCCGATGAAACAGCATCGAAAGACTGCCTGTTGAATTGAAAATCCGCTTGGGTCATGAAAAAGATATATCAGTATTCCGGTTTTTTTTCTACACATGTACCGGCTGCGTTTCAGCCGAAGACGAATCCCGTCATCGATAAAGAGCCGAGCGTACGTGCATCGTTGAACACAACAGGTTTATCGCCGCCGGACGCACCGAGTGCATACAGCAGCGGCATAAAATGATCGGGCGTTGGAACGGCACGCCGTGCATCTTTCCCTGAAGAGGCAGCATTCATGATTGACTGCACGTTTCCCGACAGAACAGCATCCCTCACCGTTCCGTCAAACGAATCAGCCCAGCCGAATCCGTCCTGTTTATCCCAGTCGATCATGCCCAGATTGTGCACGATATTGCCGCTTGCGAGAATCAGTATGCCGTCGTCTCTGAGAGGCAGCAATTCTCTGCCGAGTTCAAACTGATCCTGCAGGGAGGCGCTGCGGTTCACGCTCAGCTGGACAACAGGAATATCCGCATCCGGATACATTCTGCACAGTACCGACCATGTTCCATGGTCGATTCCCCACGAATTATCGGCACTGACGGGAGTATGAACAAGCTTCTGTACTTTTTCCGCCAGTTCCGGTTTTCCTGTTGCAGGAAACCGGACGTTGTACAGTTCCTGCGGAAAGCCGTACATATCATAAACCTGTCTGGGACGGGGCGCTGTCTGTATCCGTTCCCCGTCCGTAAACCAGTGGGCAGAAACAGAGAGAATGGCAGACGGACGGGATATGTTCCCCGAAAGAGTCTGCCATGTTTCCGTAAATTCGTTATTTTCAACTGCATTCATCGGAGAGCCGTGTCCGACGAATAAAACCGGCATTCTGTTACTCATATACAGTAAATATAGTCATAGTACGGTAAAAATATCTATAGGTCATCTCTAAAGACTTAAGTTTTTAGAGATGACTCGTAAAGAACAGGTATGGTGTATCAGCGTAGAAGCGGCAGGGAACCGGTAAGGCTGTTTACAAGCTTTTTTTCTCCGTACAATGCGAGTCCCAGATACGTAAAATCACATTCCTGTGTTGCAGCCGCTTTTTTACGGTAATCACTGTATACATTGCAGCTTTGTGCTACATCTGAAAAATCTGCAGTAATAAGACTACGGTATTCAGTTCCCGACAGACGTTCACGCAGAGCCTTAATCAAAGCTCCCGGTGCTTTTAAAACGGGAACAGGAATTGTTATAATGCCCCGGTGAATCATACCGGAACCGTCAGGTATATCATCTCCGACCAGAGCGGGAATATGTTTCCCGAGCGTTATCCCGAGTATTGCAGCTGTATTGGCAATAATTCCCGTTGGAAGTTCACCGTCGATAATCATGACGCATTTCATTTCGTTGTTCACTGTATGTGTCCCCCTTTTTTATCGCGCGTTATTCCTTTTCCAGCTCTTTAAAAACTGCCGTATACTGACCGGGGGTAAGACCGATGAATTTCTTAAAAAAATGAGAGAAATGACTCTGATCGCTGAACCCGGTTTCCAGTGCAGTCTCTGAAGGAGTCATGCCTCCGGCAAGCAGTTTTTTTGCCTGTGTAATTCGTACTGTTTCAAGATAACTGTATGGCGAAATGCCCTTCTGTCTTGTAAATGAACGGAGCAGATAATATTTACTTACACCTGTCAGACTGCTCAGTTCGTCGAGTGTTATAGTCCGCATATAATTTCTCTCAAGAAAACCTGCAGCTGCTTTTACTGCAGCCGTATTTTCCTGTCCGGAAAACAGTATAGTCTGACCCGCATAGTTTTTTATAAGTTCCTCAATCAGAAAGAAAAACAGTTCTTCCTTTCTGAAATCTTTTTCCTTCCGCATGATTTTTGAATGGAGTTCATGGAGCTGCGGTATGATATCGCTGTGAAATACAACGGGCCTGCAGAAACAGGGAAGAGCTGCTGTTCCCGTGATATCGCATACAGCCTGCTGCATAATTTCCTGACATATGTTAAGACAGCGGTAATCAAGCGTTCTGCCGTCAATCTGTTCGCAGGAATGATTGTCACGGAGATTGAACAGCAGAAGGTCTCCCGGTGTAATTATGAAGTCTTCACCCCTGCAGCACAAATGCCGTTTTCCTTTTTCGATAAACCCTATAACGTAATGTTCGTGAAAATGGTTCGGAAATTTCTGCATGATTCCCTGAAAATGATATGCTTCTATATGCAGTTCGTGATCATATATGATCGTTCTGATTTCATCCATACTTATGAGCATATAATACAGAAATAACCGGAATAATGCTTGTATAATATTGCTCTGTTCCCTGATACCGGATTCCGTCGTAGAATATACTGTGTGTATGGTAGATACGAGAGATATACTTTTACTGTTTCAGTACACGCTGGAATAAATTTCGAGCACCTGTCCGGCATTGAGCGGGCAGTAATTGTTTGCCGTAAGACGCCCCTGCTTTGTCATGGTATTATCGGTAAACGAAGTAAGATCGCTTTCGGTAGTTCCGTATGCACGCAGCGGTTTCCGCTCAAGAATACTGCCGAGCAGCTCTTCAAGCGCCGTATAAACATCCTGTTCACTGCACTTTATAATAGAAGAAATTACACGGTTCAGGTTACGGATGTCTCCTTCCGGAGCGAGTGACTGGTATTTTTTGAATACTGCCGTATACAGGGCATAATTCGCCTCGCCGTGCGGTACGTGATATTTTGCACCAAACGAATAGCTCATTGCATGAACGGCACCGGTTCCGGCGTTTCCGAATGCGATACCAGCATACGTTCCTGCAAGCAGAAACTGTTCCATGAGCGGAAGGCGTGCATCGGGACCGTGTTCGCGGATCTGCATATATCCCGTAAGAATCATTTCTGCTGCTTTAATGGAGAACGTACGTGAAAATGCCGTCGCTTTAGGCGACAGATATGATTCTGTTGCATGGACAAGCGCATCGATTGAACTTGTTGCGAAAAACCGGTACGGCAGGTCCGTAAGGAGTTCGGGAATCAGTACTGCGTGATCTGCAAAAAGTGCATCGTCGGCAAGTCCCATTTTTGTTCCGCGCGCGGTGAGTTCGAGAATCGAAATATTGGTTACTTCGCTTCCCGTTCCGCATGTTGTCGGTATTATTATAAGTTCTTTGTCCCGGAGTGCCGGAATTTTTTTATCATACAGGTCGGGAACGGGATGAAACGTCCGAAGCGCAAGCAGCTTCGCTGCATCGACTATCGTTCCGCCTCCGACGGCGATCACACGTTTATAGGGAATGTCTTTTACATCATCATAGATCTTTTCCACCATGATGTCGGTCGGTTCGCCTCTCCCGTAGTCGCTGCGGAATATAACATGTGCGCCGTTCAGTTTTCCGGCAAAATAGTTCTCCGTAGATTTTCCCATAAAAACGAGATCATCCGTACACGGTTTGAATTCACTGCAGAATTCGCCCGCAGTTGTGCATATTGTTATTTTAGGTACAATCCTGAACTGTTTCACTTTCCTGCTCCCGGAATTTTTACTAAAGGAAACCTCTAAAAACTTCAGTTTTTAGAGGTAACTCTAAATTGTTATTTTGTACAATGACGGATCGCTTCTTCGTAAATTTTGAACCCGGCTTCAAGCTGTGCATCGGTAATAACGAGCGGAGCAAGGAAGCGGATGACATTGTTGTACGTTCCGGCATTTTCCATAAGAAGTCCGTGGTATGCGGCATACTGAATAATATCAGTTACCAGCTGCGGTGCGGGTTCCTTTGTTTTTTTGTCTTTCACAAATTCAATACCGACCATAGCGCCCAGACCCCGGACGTCTCCGACGCATTCGTACTTTTCTTTCCATGCATTGAAACGTTCCATGCATTTTCGTCCGATTTCATTGGAACGTTCGATAAGATGTTCTTTATCGATTACGTCCAGCACTTTGAGACCTGCTGCACAGGCAAGTGCATTGCCGCCGTATGTTCCGCCTATGACACCGCCCGGAACAGAATCCATTATCTCATCGCGCGCAATAACGGCGCTGAGCGGAACGCCGCCGGCGATTGATTTTGCCGTTGCAAGAATATCAGGTTCGCAGCCCGCTTCTTTCCAGTATTCTGAGGCAAAAAGTTTTCCGGTACGTGCAAATCCGGACTGAACTTCATCCGCCACAAGCATGATGCCGTTTTCGTCGCATATTTTCCGTACGGCTTTTACATATTCGATCGGTGCAGGGATAAATCCGCCTTCACCCTGAAGCGGTTCCATAACGACGGCAGCTACATACTGCGCCGGCGAACATTCTTCGAATACGTCTGTAAGTTTCTTAACATAATAGGCAATCGCCGTATCATCCGGCATTCCGTCCGGCTTCCGGTACAGGTTCGGAAATTCTGCGCGGTATATACCGTCAGGAAACGGTCCCTGTCCGACTGCATATGCTTTTTTTGACGTCATTGTCATAGTAAGCAGTGTGCGGCCGTGGAAGGCTCCCGACATAACGATGATATTCGGACGTTTTGTATATGCACGTGCAATTTTTACTGCATTTTCGTCGGCTTCTGCGCCGCTGTTTGCAAACATAACTTTATTATGTGTTCCGCGGACGGGAACGCGTGCACCGAGTTTTTCGGCAAGTTCAACGTATCCTTCATGGGTTACGATATTGAACATGCCGTGGAAATAACGTTCAGCCTGATTCTGAACAGCTTTAACAAGTTCAGGATGAGTGTGTCCGACATTCAATACACCGACACCACCGACCCAGTCCAGAAAATAATTTCCGTCGACATCCTGTATCATAGCGCCGGCAGCCTTGTCGATGACGCACGGATAAACACAGCGTATCGCATTCGGTACAACAGCCTGCCGGCGTTTGATAACCGCAGCAGCTTTCGGTCCGGGCAGTTTTTCAGTAATGATTTTTGGTAATTCATCTTTCAGCATGACAGAGCCTCCTCAAAAACATGCAAAATAATATTCAGTTGTATATTAGCACATTAAAAAGTATAATAAAGTCGATATATGCATAAATATATGTATAAAATTTGTGCTATAAGCATAAATATAAGGATGTAAAAATATGGCTCTCACACTTCAGACGCTGTTCAATTCGACTGCCGACCTGTACCGGCTTAAGCTGCTGGCCGGCAGAAAGGGGATGCATCATCCCGTAAGCTGGATGTATTACACGGAAGATACGAGCACAATCGACTTCATCCGCGGAGGAGAACTTGCCCTTACGACAGGTATGAACATTGAGCGTTCAAGGCCTGCGGGTACATCTGACGGATATGCGTATGCCGTGGATTATCTGACCCGCCTTATAACATGCCTCCATGAACTTGATGCTGCGGGACTCATCATAAATACGGGAAAATATGTTAACGTGATTCCTGAAGAAATAAAAAATATCTGTGATACACTCCATTTTCCGCTTTTTTCCATGCCGTGGGAAATTCACATAGTTGATATTATGCAGGATTACGGAAACCGTATTGTGAGTGAGCGGCAGAAAAGGAAAACTGTTTCCGAATTGTTTTATAATGCGCTGTTTAATCCGCAGAAATTTGATGCAGCAGAACTCGGAGATACAAGTTTTGATAAAGCCGTATCATACGGTATCGTTCTTCTTGAACTTCCGGAAGAACTTTTCAGAAAAAGCGACGATGAAATTTTCCGGTATATAGATTATTCTTTTAATGCAAAGCTTGATTTTCCGCAGTCTCGCTTCTGCTGGTTTATTCACGATCATAAAGTAGTCTATGTATTTCACGACAATCCTGAACAGCCGGGAGCCGTGATCAGCAGTATTTCTTTTGAAGACCGGTATTTCCGCCTTATGAAGACGGCGGTTTCCGGAACTTGTCCGTCGCCTGCCGGTCTGTTTCATGAATACGAACATGCCGTCCTTGCGCTCCGTTTCTGCCGTGAAGGAGAACGGCTGTCCTGGTACAGCCGTCTCGGTATATTCAAACTGCTTTCCGAGATACCTGACCGTAAAGTTCTTGAACAGTATTATGAAGATATACTTGGAAAGCTCGCCGTACTTGGTACCGATAAACGGGCTGATTATTTAAAGACCCTCAGATTATACATCGAAAGCAGCTGTAAAGTGGCAGCGGCAGCTCAGGAAAACTCTATACACCGGAATACAGTGAACTATCGCATTCACAAAGTGAAAGAAATTCTCGGTGCAGATCTTGATGATGCTGAGGTGCGGTATCGTGTACGAACGGCATTATACATACGGGAATTGATCGACAAAACAAAATAAATTTATAAGAAGAGCGGACAAAGCATAAATAAATAGGTAGAAATGTTTATTTAATTATATTAATTTCAAATAAATATTATTTAAGACTCTTGACACTTTAAAAGTATTCCGCTATGTTGAGTCCATATTTCAGCTAAAACATGACAAAGACGTCGTTTACAGCCATTCCTATGGCTTATAAACGGCGTTTTTTTTGTTTTAAAAAATCTCAGGAGGTATCACTATGAGAAGAAATTACGTAGTACTATCAGTACTGGCAGTCTGTGCGGCAGTAGTTCTTACCGTTTCGTGCAGCAAAAAAACAGAAGTAAAACCGGCTGCTGCAGAAACCTCTTCAGACGGTGCAAGCCCGTTCCTTCAGCAGCTCCGCAAAACCGGCGTGCTTAAAGTCGGATCATCGGGCGATTCTCCGTTTGCCTACATTGATCAGAAAACGGGAAGTTTCGACGGGGTGGACGCCGAAATCATCAAGGAAGCAGCAAAGCGTCTTGGAATCCAGAAAGTTGAAATGTCACTGATTCCATTCAGCGAACTTATCCTCAATCTGAACAACGGCAACATCGACATTATTGCAGACTGTATGTATACCCGTGCAGACCGCGGCGAAAAGGTATATTTCGGCGACATCTGGTACACACAGGGCGGCGGTCTTCTTGCATCAGAGAAGAGTCCTGTAAACGGCCAGTCAACGTTTGATCCGAAAACAACCCGTGTCGGCTATACGGAAGGAACCGCATGGCAGTATGTCGTACAGGGCTGGCAGAAAGACGGCCTTATTAAAGATGCCGTAGCCACCGGGGATCAGAGTGAATCAATAGTTGCTCTTCAGTACGGTAAAATCGACGCATTTCTTACTGACAGCACGGTTGTAGAAAGTCTTTTTGCCAATTCACCCGATACCCTTAAAGGGCTTAAACTCTGTTCGGATTATAAGGATGTTCCGGAAACGATCGGACGTATTGCTCCGGCTGTTTCGTTCGACCATATTGCGTTTATGAAGGAACTTAATAACGTTGTGATGACGCTGCGCGATGAAGGTTTTATTGACGGTGTATTCAAGAAGTATGGTCTTGATCCGAAACTTCACACAATTACAAATGATCCTGCACAGCGTTTGTGCACGGTCAATTCACGCGACAACTAATCAATAGAAAACGGCAGCTGTTCTGAATTAATATAACTATCTGACGGGATACGGCCAGTGCTTTACAGTCCGGCCGTTCCTGGTACTGTTTTTAATAATTCCGGACAGTGTCAAGCGAGGTGTATATGGCGCTGCTTGAAGTACGCAGTCTCAAAAAGAGCTTTGGCGAATTGAATGTGCTTCAGAACATAGATCTTGATATTTCAAAGGGAGAAGTTCTTGTCATTATCGGACCGTCGGGAAGCGGAAAAAGTACGCTGCTGCGGTGTCTGAATCTGCTTGTAGAACCGACAAGCGGTACTATTTCGTATAACGGACAGAATATTCTTGCAAAAAAATTTGATGTTCCGAAATACCGGCAGCGCGTTGGTATGTGTTTTCAGAGGTTTAATCTTTTTCCGTTCATGACGGTTCTTGACAATGTAACGTTTGCTCCTCGCGGACTTCTGCATCAGAAAAAGGATGAGGCTGAAGAGCATGCGTATGAGCTTCTCCGGAAAGTCGGAATGGAATCAAAGGCAGCTGTTTATCCGGGGACATTGAGCGGCGGTCAGCAGCAGCGCGTTGCAATTGCCCGTACGCTTGCCATGAATCCCGAGATTATTCTGTTTGACGAGCCTACAAGTGCACTTGATCCTGAACTAGTGGGCGAGGTACTTAACGTCATGCGTGAACTTGCAACGGAAAGTATGACGATGGCGGTTGTTACACATGAAATGCAGTTTGCACGGGATGTTGCCGATCGGGTTGTTTTTGTTGACGGCGGCTATATTGTTGAGGACAGCTCTCCTGAAGAGATGTTTACTGCACCGAAGAACGAACGGACACGGACGTTTCTTTCACGGATACTTAATAAATAACAGGGAGGAGCTGCGATGAATGTACTGCAGAATTTAAACTGGTCAAAAGCGTTTACCGAGCTGCTTCCGAAACTTCTTGGAAATGCGCTTTTTATTGTTGTATTTGCGACTATTGTCGGATTTTTAATCGGAATAGTATTCGGCTTTCTGCTTGCTCTTGCCCGTGTTTCAAGAAACAAGGTACTGGTGCGCATTGTCGTACTTTTTCAGGAACTGATACGCGGAACCCCTCTGCTTGTCCAGCTGGTGTATATGTACTATGTTGTTCCGCTTCTGATTGAACTTGTTATGGAACTTCTTGGCTTTCACGGGTTTAAACTTAATATGACAAGTCTTGCCGCCGGTACTTTGGGCTTAGGAATAAACTACGGTACGTATATTTCAGAAGTTATCCGGGGAGCAATTATTTCTGTTGATAAAGGTCAGATGGAAGCAGCGCTTGCGCTGGGATTCACACCTAATCAGTCTCTTATGCGTGTCGTTGTTCCACAGGCATTGAGCAGTTCGATTCCGGTATTCGGAAATTATCTTGTTATGCTGGTAAAGGATACGTCACTTATGGCATATATCACTGTTCCTGACTTTCTGCTCACGACGAAAGCATATTGCACGCAGACGTTTCTTACGATAGAATCATATACGATACTGGCACTTGTATATCTCGTAATTTGTATTCCACTCGGAATTCTTACGAAATATATTGAACGAAAATGCAACCAGAGTAAAAGGTAGCATGCAGCAGGAGAAAAAAATGAAGAAAGTAATCGTGACACTTGGCCGTGAATTCGGCTGCAACGCACGTGAAATAGGCCGTCAGCTTGCAGCTAAGCTCGGCGTAGGCTTCTATGACCATGAACTTGTAGACCGTGCTGCACAGCGTGCAGGTATTTCAGGCGGAATGGTACTTAACAACGACGACTTCGATTACGGTATGGACAAATGTTTTTATACGGAAAAGGCGATAGAAGCACAGGGATATGTCATCCGCGATATTGCCAACCATGAATCATGTGTACTGCTCGGACGATGTTCCGATTTTTTTCTTTCAGAATTTCCGTCAGTTCTGCATACTTTTGTGTATGCACCCCTGCCATACCGGGTTCATCATGTTTCGGAAGCCTATAAACTCGACCGCAGGGCAGCTGAAAAGCTCATTGCAAAAATAGATGAGAAACGCCACAGTTATTACCGGTATGTTACAGGCCGTAACAGGGGTGACCGTCACGGACGTAATCTGATGATCGACGTTGAAAAGTTCGGTATTGAAGGTACTGTTGAACTGATCTGTCAGGCATGCAGCCAGCTGGGGCTCGGTTCGGAGTAATTGATAACAGTAATCAGCAGTTTCCGACGTATTCTTTATAAGCTGCTATACCCTTTTTAAGCCGTTGTAATCCGTCCCGGAGCATGGTCCGTGGGCATGCAATGTTCATCCGGAAAAACAGGTTACCGTTTCCTCCGTATGGAGCACCTTCTGAAAGGTGAAGGCCTGTTTTTTCACGGATAAAGGGTACAAGACCTGACGAACCGCAGTTCAGCTTTGCACAATCAATCCAGAGCAGGTACGTTGCCTGTGACGGAACAGGATGAAGCTCCGGCAGTTCATTTTTAATAAATTCAGCTGCAGCTGTTTTATTACCGTACAGATAGGTACGCAGTTCATCGAGCCATGATGCACCCGATGTAAAAGCTGCAACGGCTGCCGGTATGGCAAAGTCGTTTGGTTCGGCGATTTCATCAGTATTGAGCGCGCGGGTGACTTTATGGCGGAGTGTTTCATCGGGGATACAGACTGCAGCTGTCTGAAGACCTGCAAGATTAAATGCTTTCGTCGGAGCAATGCAGGTTATGCTGTTTATCCTGCATTCGGCGGAAACAGATGCAAACGGTATGTATTCATATCCGGGGTCGGTAATATCACCGTGAATTTCATCGGATATAACGACGACATGATGTTTTAAGCAGAGCATTCCTATTCTTGCAAGTGTTTCTTTGTCCCATAATTTTCCCACAGGATTGTGAGGATTACACAGAATCATGAGCGTTGTCTGAGGATCTGAAAGTTTTTTTTCAAGATCGGTAAAATCCACGCTGTATCCGGTTCCGTCGTATAAAAGGGGGCTGTCGGAAATACGCCTTCCATTATTAATAATCGAATTAAAAAAAATGTTATACACGGGTGTCTGGACAAGGACTTTCTCGTCCGGAGTAGTCAGTTTACGGACAATACTCGAAATGGCTGGAACGACACCCGTACAGTAAACAAGCCATTCTTTCTGCATTGCAAAACCGTGACGTTTTTTCCACCATCCGGTAACTGCGTCATACCATTCATCCGTTACAACCGAATAACCGAAAACACCGTGTTCCGCCCTGCGCATGACCGCAGATCTGATTTCCGGTGCAGCGGGAAAGTCCATATCAGCTACCCACATAGGCAGCTCTCCGTTTCCGGCATTCCATTTAAGGGAACCGGTATCCTGTCTGTTGACAGGTGTATCAAAATCATACGGCATGTGTTCTGCATCCTCCTTTACACAACGGCTTTTAAATTTCCACGCTGTACATCGACAGGTTTTCCTGCGCAGTAGATTTTTGTTTTTGACACGTCGACTTTATCCGCTTCCATAATCAGTGTATCTATCCTGTCAGCACGGATACAGCCGCCCGAAGGATTCTTAACGCTGTCGATGGCACCTTTAATTTCTGCATCGACTGTTGAATATTCAAATGCCAGACTTGTATTAAGCAGCGTACAGTCCTTTAGTACAAGACTGTCACAATAACACATGCCCTGAAGACTTTCGATCGTACAGTTTACCAGCGTCAGGTTCTTTGAATTCCACCCCAGATATTCGCTTGAAATAAACGAATCATATACGGTTACGTCTCTGCTGTTCCAGAATGCGTCTTTCGTCAGTATTTTTGCGTTGTGAATTTCAACGTTCCTGACACCGTCAAAAGCATATCCTCCGGTAAGGGAAAAATCAGTTATAGTCATATCTTCACTGTTCATGGCAAAATAGTCGCCCTGTGCAGTGACGTGTTCCAGTCTGGCAGTACTGCAGTTCCATAATGTTTCCGCCGCATTCGGAAGTGATACGTTTTTAAGCAGAATTCCATTACAACGGCGGAAACTTTTTGGTGCCTGAATGATGCTGTCTTCCACAGATATCGTGTCAGTATACCATACACCTGCACGCGCCGTCTCAAGCCATGTACTGTTTTTTACAGAAATATTTCTGCTGTACCATACAGGATATTTCCATTTGAATATGCTGTCTTCAATTTCTATATTACGGCTTTCTTTGAGCGGTGATTCTCCGTCGGCAAAGATTGTATTGACTATATGCACATTTTCGCTTTGAAAAAGCGCCCGTTCTCCTGTGAGAATTTCATGATTGTATTCTTTTTTCTGTTTCAATAAAAACTCCTGTACTCATATTTAAAAATACAACTTTGAGTGGACTTCAGGGAAAGGAAAATTAAAAACCTGATAATTATCTGCTGTGTAATTTTTCAAGGAAAACTTTTTATTTTAATACCGAGCAGTCATTCCTGTGCGGTATAATCGGCATCGTCAGGGAGATTGCCTGTATGCTGCACAGAAAACAGTTTGTACAGATGAAGCAGTTACAGCAGTTTTTTTTCGGTTTCCTTCATTTTGTCTTCGTAATGCGCCACTTTCCAGGCCAGCCGTTCGCGGCCTGCCTGCATTTCTGCGATGCGTTTGTCCAGTTCGGAAAGCTGTTCTTCCAGCAGCGCTTTGCGTGCAGCATCAGTAGAATTACCTTTCTGAAAAAGCGATACATATTCAGTAAGCGCTTCAATGGAAACGTTTGCACTTCTCATGCATTTTATGAATTCAATCCAGTTGCAGTCTGTTTCTCCGTAATCCCTGAAACCGCTTTTATCACGGGGAACCGGAGGAAGAAGTCCTATGCGTTCATAATATCTGAGTGTATCAATTGAAATAGTATATTTTCTGGAAACTTCAGCAATCGTCATTTTATATCTCCTGTGAAAATCCGTGACTGACCTGTTTATAACATATAGTCCGGAGTAAGCTATAGGTCAAGTACATCTTCTATACCTGATCCGTATTTTTTATTCGTGCAGAGGGTTTAATACCCCGCCCCCTGGGGCGTATGAGGGGTATTAAATCCTGACTGCAATACCTTTAGAGAACTCCATACCTCGACGCTTGCGTTGAGTTTGGTGATTCTTCCAGTTTCCACAGGTTTTTGTCACGTCTGAACAAGACACAGGTGAATATACCCAGGAATGCAATCACGAAAAAGAAGAATGCTGCTCCCGAACCTTTCCCGCTGCCGAAAAGGAGGAGCAGTATGCTTCCCGTACGCTGTACCTGCATAACAGGTTCGAACACCTTATCTACTAAAATACCTCCGAGAAAGTACCCGACCGGAATCGTAAAGAACTGTAATGTATTTCGTACGGAATATACGCGTCCCTGCAGTTCGACCGGAATATATTCGCGGAGTACCGCATCAAGATTTGTACTCATGAGAGGAATAAAAATCCATCCGAGAAAGCCTCCCGTGCACCACACCGGTACGGTTCTGCCGAACGCAAGGATAAAATTTTCGAAACTCATGGAAAACAGAAGCGTGTTGCAGATAACCCGTATGCGGCTTTTTGGTTTTCCCAGAAGCGACGCTATAATGCTTCCTGCAAGCATTGCAATGCCCATAACCGCGTTTACGGTACCGAGTGCCCGCTGACCTCCGTTTATGCGCGAAAGAAGCATGGCAGGAAATGCAGCCTGGTACATAGAAGCCGTCAGATTGATGCATGCAAGGAACAGAATGAGATCAAAAATACCACGTTTGTTATGCAGATATTTTATTCCCGTTTGCGCCGACATTATAAATGACTCTTTCTTTTCTGGAGGTACGGTATTCTCCGGAATCCTGATACAGAAAAACAGCGTAATGAATGCAACGCCGAATGTCAGCAGGTCGAAACAGAGTACGGCCGTCATTCCTGCAAATGCAAGAAAGGCAGTTGCAAGTATGGGCGTACCGATTGAATTCAGTGCATTGGAAAAATACCGCATGCCGCCGATTTTCTGATAATATTTCCGCGGAAGAATGCGTGTAACCGCAACCTCCGATGCCGGCTGCTGGACGGTATTCATTAACCCGTTGAGCGCGTTAAGAACGTACAGATGCCATAATGCAAGCGTACCGGTTTTCAGCAGCAGAAAAACGGTAACAGTTCCCATAGCTGCAACAGTATCGCATATAAGCATAATGCGTTTTTTGTTCCAGCGGTCGCTGATAGTTCCGGCAAATATGCTCAGAATTACATACGGTGCATAGGAACAGATCATGAGAAGGGATGTTGCAAGCGCGGATCCTTTCTGTTCATACGACCAAATGACAAGCGCATAACTTGTCATCGCGCTGCCGAGTTCGGAAAACGACTGAGTACTCCACAAAAGCAGAAATGCTTTTGCTTCTGATAAGAATGAATTACTATGTTTCATTTGACTTTGCTCCTGATAAATACTAAAAAATAAGCAGAGATGCAAAGTCGGAGAGACGAAAACGAATTATTTTTTCTCCATACAGGAACTGCTGCGCAGGTTATTAAAAACAGGCAGCGTATCTCTCAGACCCTGCACGGAGCGGAAACAATACACAGTATCATGCTTAAAACATAACGGAAGCGGCCGGTTTTGACAAGGATCGGAACGTAAACCCGTAAGTCAATATGCATGACAAAAAACAGAACCGGATATCACGGATATTTAACTTGAATATCATGGACATCCGGGTTAAATGTCCTGGACATTCAGGTTGAATGTTCTGAATATCCCGGTTAAATATCCCGGACATTCAGGTAAAATGTCCGGTAATTGTATTTCAAATGACCGGACGGAATATGTTTTACTTCAGGGATATCGAATGTTTGTATCCGGTTTATATTGTGGTACAGTATGGTATCTCTCTTTACTCAAACCTGAAAGAGAGGTTTTATTGCATGAAATCTGATAGTATTATAACCGGAAAGAAATTCTGCAGAACTGATATGTCTTTTATGATTTTCTTACAGGAGTAAGATTATGGACTGGATTACCAAATTGAACGAAGCTGTGTCGTATATCGAAGATAATCTGACCGGTAGTGTTGACTGCGGAAAGGCAGCAGAAATCGCAGAATGCTCGGCATATCATTTTCAGCGGATGTTTACATACCTGGCAGACACATCGCTGTCCGAATATATCCGCAGGCGGAAGATGTCGCTTGCAGCAACCGATCTGCAGCACGGAGATAAAGTTCTTGACGTAGCGCTCAGGTACGGATATGAATCACCGACTGCGTTTAACCGCGCATTTAAGGCTGTTCACGGAATTGCACCTTCCGCGGTAAAGAAACAGGGGTCGCTGATAAAGGCTTTCCCCCGTGTGTCATTTACCGTCGCTGTTACCGGTGGAACGGAACTGTCTTACTTTATTGCAAAAAAGGAAAGTTTCCGTATTGCAGGAATAAGCATTGAACTGGACAACAATCTTGAAAAGAATTTTGCAAAAGTTCCCAGGATGTGGATGAAAGCCGCTCTTCTGGGAACGGTGAAAAAAATTGCGTCCCTGCAGAACAATCCCTCCCTGCCTGGTATTCTCGGTGTAAGCATTCCCGAATCCGACGACAAATGGTCGTATTATATTGCTTCGGCCACTGATAAAGATACGGAGCATAAATTCAGTTCCCGGATAATTCCCGCATTTACCTGGGCAGTCTTTCCGGGAGAAGGAACGAACAGAGATATTCAGCTGCTTGAGAAGCGTATCGTCACCGAATGGCTTCCGTCTTCAGGATATGAGTATGACAACGGTCCTGACGTAGAAGTGTATCTGACTCCCGATCCCAAACACGCAAAATACGAAGTGTGGATTCCTGTCGTAAAAAAACAGAAGATGCAGTAAACAGTCACTTTCTGATTAACAGCTGCAAAATCAACTTCGGTAGTCCCGGCTTTTCCGGTATAGATCTTCTATTTTATACTTCCACCATGAAATAAACATTCATATACCTTCTTTTCATCATGGTATATAACTTCTTTTCCATGAAACCAGTCAAAGTTTCCTGTAACGCTGCAGCTGTATATCTTATTTTCGTTTCTATATATTTCCGGACCGCGATACGGTAGAGATGGTGCTACATTTAATAATGCTGATTTTAAGAAATCTCCGGAGAAAGAATTATCCAATACCCTTCCGACATAATTCATTGACCAGAACGGTATTCCTTTTTTCCATAATCCTTCTTCTCCAGCAAAATTCTCTCCACCAAGATAACTGTCGTAATATTCCAATTCTCCTTCTGTATATTTTAAATCATGTGATTTTATTCTGGATGAATTAATCTCATGTCCTCTGCCTGCATAGGTTTTCCTTTTTGCCGTACATAAAAAATCTATTACTGAATCCGTCCTGTTTACAGGC
>JALNVF010000077.1 GCA_023231445.1 Treponema sp.
AAGTTCAGTCAGCTGCTCCTGAAGTGGAGAACGCAAAGTCGGGACTTCCAGTACTTACTATTATTCTGATTATTATTTTAGTTATAGCAGTAATTGTTCTTGTTATATTTTTTATAAAACATACTATGGATAAGAAAAAAGAAAACGAAGATAATTTGAATTAAATAATACTGACTGAAATATGTTGATTCTTGCCGGATATGAATGTTTTGAGTTTACCAACTCACACTGTATCCGGCTTGTTTTATTAACATGAAATACAGCTGATATTACATCTTCCAATTAAACAAAAAATCAAATATTGTTTATACAAATAAAAAAGAAGTTATTAATGAAAAAAAAATTAACATTATTACTGCGAGTGTTACCGTTTCAACGGTGCCGTCTTCCGATTCAATCTATCGTGTGACTGTTGATCAGCAAAGCATAAATTTGGTTCAGTCAGAAAGACAATGGGGCAGGGCATACCCGCGTTCTGCATATGCAGACTTTGTGCGTTACATGCATGCAGGCGGTGTTGCATGTGTTCTTTGCGACATACTTTATACCGAACCGTCTGTCTATGGCCGTACTGACGATGAGAATTTCGCCGGTTCATGTGCAGATTATGTGAAAGTCGTTTAGACAATGTATATTCTTTCAAGCAGGGATGCATTTCGTGAAGGGAAAGGACCACTCATTCCTGCTGATAATTTTAAGGATACAGTTGTGTATCTTGCATATTATGCTCAGGGTTTATTTGATATCTGTTCCACTCCGGTTTCGCAGGTGTATCCCGGAGAGAGTGTGCATATAACAACATATGATAATATTCTTAACAATAATTTTATACGAAAAGTATCTGAGTCAGTCGGTATACTGTATTTTCTGATGGTTGCATTTATGGGAGCATTGATTATTACTGTTACTAAAAAGTAGGAATTGCAGAAAAAAACAACAGTTGCAGTGCTGTCAGGTTTCAGTATGTGTCTGTTATGTATTGTTTTTACTGCATATTTCCTGTTCGTTTTCCGCTGGTTGTTCCATTATTCTGTTTTATACTTTCATTTTGTACTGAACTCTTTTTGAATTACACAATTGAAGGAAAACAGAAAAAATTTATAAAAACAGCATTCAGCCAGTATTTAAGCTCTGTTGTTATTGATTAGCTGATTTCAGTCCCGGCGCGGCTGAAACTTGGCGGAGAAAAAAGGCAGATACGTATTTATTTTTCAGATGTACAGGGATTTACAAAAGAAACTTACTGAAATTTTGAATACGTATCTTTCGTCGATGACCGATATTATTTTAGGTATGGGTGGTACGATTGATAAATATGAAGGAGATGCTTTCATTGCGTTCTGGAATGCTCCTGCCAAAGCTCTTGTTTTTTTGAAGCACAAACCGAAGAAGATCCGCCATGCAGAAGTTAACCGGAAAAATGCCGGTCATTTATTATCAATCCGCCTGAGAATTGGGACAGTATCTGGCATAGTACAGAAAAATAGGAATTTAACAGTAACCTCAGAATCGAAAGTAAATAAAAGGATTGTATGTTGAAGCAACAAGCATACATACCGAAATTATGAAAAGGAATAAGACACAGAAAAGTTCAAGAGCAAAACCTGCCGTATGGACGCGGAGTTTCCTGTATACCGTTTTTAAACCCGGCAGCGAAACAATAACAGCCGGAATAAAAAAAAATATTCTGCTCATGATGGCAGCATGTTCCGCTGCATATTGTCGTACAGAAAAACCGGATGGCGTGAACATATGATGAAGTACAGTGAATATTTCGGTGATATTGGTTACGCGGAATAGTATCCATCCGATAACAACTAAAAAAAGTGTAACCGGAATTGTTAAATATTTCGGAAGCCGTTTTATTAGTCTGCCGGTGAACAATTTTTCAATTAGCAGTAGTACGGCATAATAGAATCCCCAGAGAATAAAATTCCAGTCAGCACCATGCCAGAGTCCGGTAAGCATCCATGTGATGATAATGTTTCTGGCAAGTTTTATTCGCGTACATCTGCTTCCTCCCAGAGGGATGTATACATAATCTCTGAACCAGGATGAAAGTGTGATGTGCCACCTTCTCCAGAAATCTGTAATCGAATCTGCAATATACGGATAATTGAAATTCTGAGGAAAATGAAAGCCGAACATTCTGCCGAGACCGATGGCCATCCGGCTGTATCCTGCAAAATCAAAATAAATCTGAAATGTATATGCCAGCGCGGCAATCCAGAGAATACAGGCTCCTGCATCTTTGTAATTACCAAAAACAGAATCCGCTATGACAGCCATATTGTTGGCAATGATCACTTTTGCAGCAAGACCTGCAATGAACTGTTCAAGTCCCTTTGTGAAATTTTCGAACGATTCATGACGTTTGCTGATCTCATTTTCAATATCGGTATAACGGACGATAGGTCCTGCTATAAGCTGCGGAAAGAGTGCGATATACAGCATGAGGTTAAGAAATTTTTTCTGAGCATGGGTTTTTCCCCTGTATACATCAATGATGTAGGAAAGAGCCTGAAACGTATAGAAACTAATCCCGATCGGCAGTGGTAATGCAGAAACTGTAAACGAGGTGCGGCAAATTATATTAAGATTCCGCATAAAGAAAGCTCCGTATTTAAAAAAGCCCAGTACAGCCAGATTGTATACGACAGCAAGTATGAACAGTAATTTTTTGCTTCCTGTAGAACAGTTTTTTTCAATACCGATGCCAAATAAATAATTAACAGTAATTGAAACGAGCATGAGAATAATATATCTCGGTTCACCCCACGCATAAAACAACAATGAAGCGGCACAGAGAAGAATATTCCGGTACGTTCTGTTTGGAATAACGAAATAGCATACACATAAAACAGGGAGAAAAATAAAAATAAAAACCATACTGCTGAATAACATATTATTTCCCCTTCCGCTGGAATCCCAGTGAAGGAAGGTCCCCTATTATCAGTAATTTTGAAAGATGATTGTTCTCCATATATGACTGTATATCGATTTGTTTTCCGTAAATCTGCGGATAGTGTCTGTAATCAAGAATGTGAGTCTCATTGTAGTGGCTTGCAATAAGTTCGTTAATCGCATTTGAAAAGGATGTTGCAAGAATCAGAATATTTTCTGCATTGGGATTGTTGAATTTGTAAACGACCTTTCCGTAATCATCCCCGTAATATAATCCATAATGATTCGAATACGTATGGTTCGGACATTCTGTCGAAGATACATATCTTGAACGCTGCCCGTATGTTGCTTTTTTGTCGTTTATCCACGTTTCATATTCCGGGACGGCAAAGTTGAAAACAGTAAATTTTTCAGTTGAACATTTCAGAAGATTATCGCGGGAAAGAGAGCCATTGTAAATGACATTATATATATAAATGCTGAGCGGTTTTAACAGCATAACTGAATTGCCTTCCATCATGCGCATAATCTGCGTATACCCTGTATACGAACCATTATAGTTCCAGTGATGATCTGTCTGGTAAAAATATTTTTTGTATTCCTCAAAAGAGTTGAACGATAGCTCGGCGTATCCGGTCATTGCAGGAAACATACTTTTTACATACTTGAAGGCATTATATTTATTTATATCGTTAAAATCGACGGAAACGCTTGTATTGATAAAGTACAGATATTTCGGAAATGTTACCAGTTTCAGCATTGCAGGATCGTAAATAGAGTATATAAACTGGTCAGCTGCGACCGGTTTTTGTACCAGATAACCGGAATCATCAAGCTTATAAATTTTATCAGCGACTACTTCGGTATATGTGTAATGAGACTGAACGTCAGTTTTATTTTCGAGAATACCGCAGTCGGAATCAGCCGACGTCATTTCTTTTTTTTTCGGTAGTACAAGTTCAGCCATTATTCTGTTTAAGGTGTTTTGAACCTGTTTTACGCCGTATTTTATTTCTGCAGAAAAAAGCAGCTGATCGGAAACAGCGTCTTCCACTTTTTTCTGGTATCTGCCTGAAAGAAAGTCTTCAGCAGAGAAGAATGGGACATGCTGCAGAGTGCGCTGTTCTTCTTCTGAAACGTCTTTTTGTCCGCGTACAGGAAGCGAATAAAAAAACAGCAGCACGATGCAGACGCATATAATAAATAGAAGAGAAAGAATTTTTCTGATTTTAGTACCATGACTCATACAATAGTCTACAAAGTATATACCAGACTGCCTTTTATTGAAAGATAAAATGTTGATTGTTCCTGTGGATAGTTGATAGTTGTATAGTGACATGACAAGTGTATGTAGAGTAAAACTATAGATTTTTTTCATTATACAAATTAAACTGTTTTCGTTATTTTTAATAATATGGCAGATAATAGTAAAATTTCAGAAGAAACAATACGCCTTCTCCGGCAGCTTGCAGATAAATACGAAGCATGCAGTTTTTCCGAAAGCGATCCGAGCTGCATACTATGTAAATATAAATCTCCTGCAGATATCGAAACCGCTGCATTTATCATGTCTGTACTATCGTTTGGACGCCGCGATTTATTTATGAAAAAGGCTGATTATATATTTTCTCTGGCCGGTCCGCATCCTGCTCAATGGATACGAAGCAGTATATGGAAACAACAGTTTCCGGGAGGATGTGAAAAATTCTACCGCTTTTATTCATACGATGATATACGTGATGTATTTGCCGTACTTCAAAAAATACTGTCCGATGAGAAAACTTTAGGAATGTATATAAAACACTGCTATACAGAAACCTGTACAGAGTGTGAGGGGAAGAAAGTTGAACTTGCTGCTGTTGTTTCTAAAGTATTTTTAAAATGCCGTGCAGTATCTCATACTGCACAGTCTGCCAATAAACGTGTGAATATGTTTCTGCGCTGGATGGTACGCAGAAACTCACCTGTCGATACCGGTTTATGGACGTGGTATACTCCTTCGGATTTAGTTATTCCACTGGATACGCACGTGCTGCATGAAGCCGTAAAACTTGGACTTATCCCTCCAAAAAGTCCCGGTACTGCGAAAACTGCACATATGCTGACCGACGTACTCAGACAGGTATGGCCGGAAGATCCCTGTCGGGGAGATTTTGCATTATTTGGTTCCGGGATCGACATTTCTGTATCTTCATATCCTTAAAAATGAAAAACTCTCTATAGAGAGTCGCTAACCTTTTAATTTGCAACTAAACTGTTTGTAAAACGGGAGATTGTTTAAATCTTTAGCTAACTATAGAGAGAGACCGTGTGAGCAACAAAAAAGATGTGAGAGTTGTAGATGTTATTGAGAGAATACGCGGCCTGCGTGTCTTAAAAAAAATATCAATAGAAGAGCTTGCAACAAGAGCAAATCTATCCCGCAGTTATATATTTTATATAGAAACGAAGAAGAAAATACCTACACTTTCTGTCCTTTTCAGACTTGCTGATGCGATGGGCGCTGATATTACCGATTTTTTTTCTCCCTGTTCTGTGCGGCAAAAGCTATCCTCCTTAGATAAAGTCAAAAATACGGAGGATATTTGTGGACAAATCCCTGATGTTTTTAATGTTTTTTCATATTTTAATATGCTTCAAAAAAAAACTTGTAATCCCGGTTTTTTTTCATGGAAGGAATTATATCTGCTTTTGTATCTTGAAAATAACGGTTCGGGTTCTATAAGCAGTCTGGCAGAGAATCTTGATATGTCAGTACTTGACATATCAAGATTGGTATCCGATTTGGAATCACGCAACATTCTGCAGAAAAAAGTAAAAAGTTCCGACCACCGTGTAATCCTTTCTGTACTTACAGATACAGGGCTTATGTTATTGAGAAGAAGCAGGCAGACGTTCCGGAATTTCCTTACGGATAAAACAAAAATATCTCCGGATACGAATGAACAATCTGGCAGTACGGTTTTCCCCTGCAGTTATTCCAGTCAGATGGAGTGTAGTTTTGCGCCGTTGTTCAATACGAATAACGAGATCATTGATCTTGAATTTATTGAGGCAAATAAGCCGTTTATAGACGAATTTCCGAAAATCAGAAAGCTTACACGTACCACTCTTCTTTCGCACGTTTTTTATCAGCATTTTAATATGATACTGTCTGCCTGTAATACAGTGTGGGCTGCAGGGAAGTCTGTCAGTATCACATTAGATACGGGATCCGGCGGTAAAGAATATATATGCAGATTTTTCAGGAATACCTGCCGCATTGTTATTTCTGCAGAACCTGTTCATAAAACGACAGATGAATATATACATGAACTTTTACCGCACTATGACTATTTTTTTACCGGCAGCCCTGCAAAAATGATTGTAGAATGTGCTACCGGCAGAATACTGGAAGTAAACGATGAGGCTGTACGTTTTTACGGCTGGACCCGGCAGCAGTTTGTTCAAAAGACGATTTATGAAATAAGTATGAGCCGTTCTTCGATTATCAGAACGCGGCTTGCCGACGAAGGGAACGGCAAAAAAGAGACGAAGGAAATATTTCATACAGTACACCGGATAGCAGACGGGAACATGAAAAGACTGGAAGTTCATATAACATCTTCTGTTTTAAACGAAACGAAAATTAAATATGTTACTGTCATGCAGGATGCATCTGCTGGAAACTGTTTTACTCTGCATAATAATAGAGAAGAAAATAATAGAAATTCTGGAGGTTTTGAAGCATTTTCCAGGGAATGCAGCGGTAACATTGCAGGAATAAATGAATTACTTAAATATTTGAGTACTAATGGAAAACTCTGCCGCTATGCAGCCGGTGATCATTTTTTTGAATATGGTACGCTGCTGCCGACATTCGGATTTATACTTAACGGAATTTTCAGGATTTATTACGGAACACCTTCCGGTCATGAATATACGCTGGAATATTTGAATCCCGGAAGTATAATAGATTCTCTCAATTTTTCTCCGGGGCTTTCAGAGCACGAAATTATTATTGAAGCTGTTGCTCCCTGTGAAGTTCTGGTAATTAACCAGAACTTGTTTAAGCGGAGAGCTGCTGTAGATCCGCATGCTTTTGAGTTTTTGTATTTTCTTGAGAAAAAAAGACTTCGTGAACTTGAAAAACATATCATGCTGCTTTTGACTGATAATGCGAAGGACCGATATAGACAATTTATTCAGAACGAAAATAATCCGTCCTGTTATCTCAGCGGACAGGATATTGCTTCTTATCTGGGAATTACACCCGAAACGTTAAGCCGCATCAGAAACGCAGACTAATGTTATATATTGTGAAAAGATATAAATCATGTTGATTTAAATCAATGACATCATCGATTTATCAGGTTTAATATAAATCATACGTATTCAAAAATCCAATGAACTTTCTGACAGGATACTACATTATGATATTTTCTTATTAACCGTTACGCCTACCAGAATCTGGTATAAGCATCGGTTTTATGATTAAAATCCATAAAATTATTATCTCTGCAGAACAGGATATACAAGGAGGTATATAAATGGAGATGACGAAGCGGAAACTGCTGAATGGAGCACGTTTTTTAAGCTTCACACTGGACAGTGAAAGCTACTGCATCGACATTCTGAAAATAAAGGAGCTTATGGGCATGACAGCCATAACACCGCTGCCGCGGACTCCCGCTTTTATCAGGGGTGTAATAAACCTCCGGGGACAGATCATACCAGTAATAGATCTGCGTCTTAAGTTCGGTCTTGATTTCCGGGCGTATACCAAACGCACATGCATCATTGTGGTGGAAGTTGTATCTGAGGGTGCCAGTATGCTTCTGGGTGTTGTCGTAGATTCAATTCAGGATGTGGTGAGCATACCTGAGGAAAAATTGTCTAAAATTCCTTATATAAATGCACGGATAAAGAGCGAATATATACGCGGTGTAGCCGGTACACCGGAAGGAATGAAAATAGTGCTTGATGTACTGAAGGTTCTTAGTGAAGAAGAACTTGCTGTGGTAAAAAATACCGCAGAAGTACAAACAGAAACGAAGGAACAGCAGATTACGAAATGATACAGAGGAGTTTTTTAGAAACATTATTAGGGAGAAGAATATGAAGAAAAAGGGAATCGGATTCAGAATTATAACAATGGCAGTGGTTATTTCCGGTGTCGCAGCTGTAATTGGATGCATGGGACTGTATACAACAAAGAAGGTCAGCAGCCTTGCAAAGGATATGTATCAAAAAAATGTTCTTAGAGTACAGTATGCAGACAATCTTCAATACACCTTGCAGACAGCTGCGGTAGTACTCTTAAATGCCGAATTACCAGGAAAAACTGTTAAGGAAATAACAGATTACAAAAATCAATTTATTACCGGTTATTCAGTTTTTGAAGATACGATAGCGAAATATGAATCAACCAATATCAATTCTGCAGAAAAGAAAGCTTTGCTTCAAAAGGCAAAAGAAGCAGGAAAAGAATATAGTGAGAAGGGAATTACTATGTTCGAATATATAGAAAAAGGAGATTTGTCAGGAGCTGTCAGGTTTGGTGACAATATATTAGCTCCTGTTCGTAACGAAAAATTGAATCCTGCCGTAGAGAAACTTGTAACAGAACAGATTTCGGATGCTCAGGCTGCGTACAATCAGAGTATAAAAATATCATCGTTGTCAGTTACTGTCATAATTGCAGCCATACTCATCGGACTGGCCGTTTCACTTACACTGGCTATGATGATAACACGGAGTATTACGAAACCCGTGACGAAGATGGTGAACAACCTGTCGGAAAGTTCGTCGCAGATAGGCATATCAAGCACCCAGCTGTCGACCGCATCGCAGGAGATTGCCAACGGCGCACAGGAACAGGCGTCGAGTATCGAAGAAACAACGTCTTCTATGGAAGAACTTTCTTCAATGGTAAAGCAGAATCTGGGTAATACACGGCAGGCAAGCCTGTTGTCGGAAAAAGCGACGGAAGCAAGTCAGGGCGGATTCGACAAAATGACCAGCATGCTTTCTGCCATGAATAATATTTCAAAATCTGCGGAAGACATAAAGAATGTCATAGACGTCATCGACGACATCGCGTTTCAGACGAATATGCTTGCATTGAATGCAGCCGTTGAGGCAGCCCGGGCAGGCGAAGCCGGTATGGGATTCGCAGTTGTCGCCGACGAAGTAAAGAATCTCGCTAACCGTTCGTCGGAATCGGCAAAAGAAACCGCTTCCATGATACAGGAAACACTTAAGAACGTCGAAGACGGCATGACCATATCAAAGGATCTGTCTGAAACTTTCAAGGACATACTTGCCAATTCCAGAAAAGTTCAGGAGATGAATAAAGAAGTAGAAACAGCATCGGGGCAGCAGGATGAAGGGATAGAACAGGTGAACAAAGCCATGGTTCAGTTCGACACCGTAGTGCAGACGAACGCATCAAGTGCTGAAGAAACAGCAGGGGCTGCAGAGGAACTGCAGGGTCAGGTGGGCAGTCTTAACGAGATTGTCAATAGTCTGTATCTTATTGTGAGTGGAAAAACATATACAGATAAAACGGAAGGAAACGGACCTCATGTACCTCTGAAAAATCACCGGGAGACATTTACCGTTTCTCCAAAGATTCAGTCTGAAGGAAAGACTGCTAAAAAGGATACGGCTGTCTTTGCCGGTACGAAGCCAAAACAGAAGGACGATACCGGTAGAAAAGAAAACAGTCATACGATTTCATTTGAGGATGACGATGATTTTAAACCCGTATAAAGGAAAAGTGGGCTGTGCGATGGTTACGCAATAGCCTGCCAGTACAGGATTTATCATGTTTACCGTTGATGAAATGCAGCTGGAGATGATTTCTTCATATATATATGCAAAATTTGGAATATATATAGGAAAAGACAAATATGAACGCCTCGGTTTTAGACTTACAGACATGATAAACAGGGGGATCTGCAGCAGTGTTGCTGAATTGTGTGCCCGGTTATCCTCGGGAGATTCCCGCTGTTTTGAACAGCTTGCCGGTTTTGTAACTACCTGTCATACCTTTTTTTTCCGTGAACCCGAACATTTCCGGATACTTGTTTCAGATATCAGAAAGCACAGAAAATCCGGCATTTTTATCTGGTGTGCAGCATGTTCAACCGGTGAAGAACCGTATTCAGCCGCTATTACGCTTCTTGAAGCAGGTATTACAGACTTTCATATTATTGCAACCGACGTGAACAGGGATGTTCTGGGGAACTTTAACAAAGGTGTATATCATGAAAGCAGATTTATCCGGACGGATAACGCGGTTAGGGACAGGTATTTTACCCCGGAGGAAGATTCATTCTGGCGGATTGACGGAAATTTGAGAAGATACATATCTATAAAAAATCTGAACCTGATGGACAATGTGCAGTTTCCGCGTTTGTTTGATTATGTTTTCTGCAGAAACGTATTTATCTATTTTGATGAAAAGTCCCGGGAGACTGCTCTTACTCATATAACTGCGAATATGAAATCAGGAGGATTACTATTTATAGGGCATGCTGAGGTACTCCTGTCTGAGCCTGCAAATCTTAAAAAGGTGGAATCTTCAATATATTACCGGACAGAATGAAAGGTGTGCGTAAATATGAAAAAGATACGGGTTCTTATTATGGGTGATTCTTCTGTTGTCTGCAGTATGCTGTCGCGGGAACTGTCTGCGTACCGGGAAATTTCGGCGGAGGGTATTTCCTGCAATCCGTATTCAGCACGTGATAAAATAAAAGAAGATGAAATTGATGTACTTCTTCTGGATATAGATATGCGGAATATGAATGGACTTGCTCTGCTGAAAAGTATTACGAAACTTACGCTTGTCCCGGTTATCGTTATGAGTTCGCTGATAACATCAGGTGATCAGACCGTAGTGCAGGCTCTGGAACTTGGTGCTGTTGATGCTGCCTGCAAGCCGGGAGGACCGTTTCCTGTGAAAGAAACGGTCGGTGATCTGTATCGAAAAATACAGGGGGCTTCCGCCGTTTCTGTATGGAAATTTTATAAAACAGCGCACAGACTGAATGATTTTTTCAGGAATAAAAAAAACGCAGAACCAGTAAAGCTGTTGAATCCGGCTGCAGACAACAGCTTTGTTGTTATTGGAACATCAACCGGCGGTGTACTGGCTCTTGAAGAGCTTTTTAGCGGTTTTTCATCAGTTTTTCCACCAGTATTCGTAGTAACTCATATGCCTCCGGGTGTAACAGCGTCTCTTGCCGGACGCCTTGACAGATTGTATGCTTTTCATGTGAAAGAGGCTCAGGACGGAGAGAACCCTGTAAAAGGAACTGTTTATCTGTCTCCCGGCTGGAGTACGATGCTCGTTGACAGGTCAGATACCGGTACTGTAATCAGAATAAAGAATAGATACGCAGCCGGAAATAATGAATGTCATACAGCTGACATGCTTTTTATGTCTGCTGCAGAATCCGCAGGGAAAAATTGTATAGCAGTTCTGCTGACTGGTACCGGTGTAGATGGAGCCGCAGGAATGAAAGCAGTACATGACGCAGGAGGCTGGACTATTGTACAGGACAAAAGGACCTGTATCGTATATGATATGCCCGGAACGGCAGTAACTCTTGGTGTTGTAAGCGAAATCCTTCCAATTAATGAGATTGCAGAGAGAATTGAGAAAAAAACAACATCGGGCTAAATTCAGACAATGTCTGGATTTTGAAAACAATTTTCTAAATGTTCATTT
Source organism: Treponema sp. (assembly GCA_023231445.1). GTDB lineage: Bacteria > Spirochaetota > Spirochaetia > Treponematales > Treponemataceae > Treponema_D. Next base: position 11,624 of record JALNVF010000077.1, read on the forward strand.
TTTATTGAAACTCCGGTATTGTCTGTTATAATAGTAAAAGCAATATCGTGTGTTCTTCATTCACAAGATTATACAGTGGACATCCTGCGAAAAGGGGGGATACGTTGAAAAGTAAAACGGATTTTTTTACTCAAATTCTTGATACAATTACAAAACTGATAATTGCATATGAACCCGGTGACGTTATGACAATATCCGAGATTATTGGAAATCTGGAACAGTTTGCGTCTGAATGTAAAAAAGACGGACCGGAAATGCAGCTTTGTAGCAAATTACTTTCACTATGCAGAAAGGAAATACATGACAGTTTTAATGATTTTACCTCATGTATTTCAGAAGGTTTTGATTTACTTCGGAATTGCGTTGAATCTGATACTACATTAACGGAAACAAAGTCCGGACAGATACAGAAGTGGTTGTCCCGTGAAATAAATGAAAAGACCTGCAGAGAACACGCTGATTCAGTGGGAAAAGAACAAAAACAGGATGTAAAACCGCAGATTTCCACTGTGGAAAATGTACATGAAAATCCTGCAGAAATAGACAGCGATCAGTTGAAGCTTTTTGTAAGTGACTGTGAGGGACGGTTTTCGCGTGCGCAGGAACTTATACTGGGGCTTGAACAGAATCCGGAAGATATGGGTGCTGTAAAAGAACTTTTCAGAATATTCCACACGATCAAGGGAGAATGCGGATTTTTAAAACTGTCAACACTTGGCATGCTTGCACATGATTCTGAAAGTCTGCTTGATCTTCTGCGTTCCGGAAAACTTCCGGTAACAAAAGAGATTGTTGATATACTGCTCAAAGGTCTTGATCTTGCACAGGAACTCGGTAAAGACCTTAAGAACGGGGATTTTGACGCATACCGTTCAGTACCTGTTGCAGAATATATTGCCGGACTGACACTATTTACCACCGGTCAGAAAAGTGACAGTGCACCCGTGCAGGTACCCGTTCCCGTGCAGACGAATACGGTACCCTCTGCGCCCGAAACAACAGTACATGAACAGAAAAATGAAGAACACGCATTGAAGAAAAACGATTCCGAAGATGCCGTTATAAAAGTAAAAACAGGAAAGGTTAATTACCTGGTTGATATGATCGGAGAACTTCTTATCTGTCTGGGACAGATGAAAGAAGATACGGAAGGTTTACCGCAGGTCAGAAAAATAGCAAGAACGCTGCAATATGCAGGTATGCAGCTTAGAACAGAAAGCGTTCATGCATTATTCGGCACGTCCCGGCGTATAATCCGCGATACAGCGCAGAAAGTCGGGAAGCAGGTGCAGACTGTATTCGAAGGGGAAGATCTTGAAATTGACCGTACTCTTATAGAAGAACTTGAAGAACCGCTTATGCATCTTATACGGAACGCACTTGATCACGGAATAGAAACTGCTGAAGAACGTGTTCTTGCAGGAAAACCTCCGGAAGGCACCGTCAGAATTTCGGCAGAACGCAAAGGCAATAATATTGTTATTTCCGTAGGAGACGACGGACGCGGTCTTGACAGGGAAAAAATCCTTAAAAAGGCAGTATCTAAAGGATTGATCCGGCAGCAGGATACAGCTGAAATGAGTGATACTGCCGTAAATAATCTTATTTTTGTTTCAGGTTTTTCAACAAACGATGCTGTCAATCTTATCTCCGGACGTGGAGTCGGTATGGATGTGGTAAAAGAAGCTGTAGGAAAGGCAAAGGGGCATATTATAACGGAAAGTATCCCGGGGAAGGGGACAACATTTTCGCTGCATTTCCCGCTGAGCACGGCAATTATCGACGGCATGCTTACCCGTACCGGTGAAAACATATTTATTATTCCGATTTCTTCCATTGTTGAGTCTTTCAAAGTAAAAAATGAACAGATTCATCAGGTTGCGACAGGAGTACATGTACTTGACCTGCGGGGCAGAATGATACCGATAATCAGTATCGCTGAAGTTTTCGACATAGCCAATGCGGGTGAAGGAAAAATCGCTACAATAGTTGAAAATGTAAGCGGTGACCAGTTTGCTGTTATGAATGATGAAATACTGGCAAAACGTGAAGTCGTAATAAAGAATCTTGGTGCCTGTTTTAAAAATTTAAAAGGAATAAGCTCTGGATCTGTCCTTTCCGGAGGTGCGATTGGTTTTGTACTTGATATTGATCAGGTTATTGAGCTGGGAAAAGAAAACCGGCTGCAGGAGGGAGGTGCTGCATGAACAACGATAAAGCAGTATCCGGAAAACAGCATCTGGCAGAACTCATCCCGTCTGTTTTTATTCTGATTTCTTTTTTCCTCTCCGTTATTTTTTTCAAAAAAGTAAGCGGCAGCCTTGATTTTGAAATAGTCGGTTTCAGTATAGCTATTGTATTTCCCGAAGTGGTATGTGTTATAGTTCTCTGCCGTATGGCGGACCGGATACGGCAGCCTGATATACAGCCGCCGGAAGCAGAGATCGGCATGCTTCCGGTGAAAGAGGATACATCTTCAATCGTAGTAGAACCCGAAATAACCGCAGCGGTTTCTGCGGAAAAAGAATACGCCGCGAAAGTATCGACGACCGTTTGTGACATCGCATCACGGACACAGCTTCTTTGTCCGGTTATTGACGAACTCTGTTCATCAATAACGCAGAATCTGAGTTCGACTACCGAACCGATTTCCGCGGAATTACTTCACATAAAACAAAGCAGTGAAACATTTCTAACGACTATCAGTTCGTATGAAAGTGATGTAAAAGATAAAGCTGCGATTATCAGGCTCCGTAATGAGAGTGATCTGTTCAACAACGATCTCAAATCACTTTCCGGCACCATTCTGGATGTTTTTTCAACGCTTGACAGTCATATGGCGGATTTGAAAACGGTATCCGGACATATAGGTGAGATAGCGGGAGATATAGGAGAAATTTCAGAACAGATACGGATTCTTTCGTTCAACGCGTCAATTGAAGCAGCCCGTGCCGGTGCTGCAGGAAGCGGATTCCGTATTATTGCCGGCGAAATAAAGAGACTTTCGGCAGATACTGAAAGCAGACTTTCGGAAATCAGGAAAATGCTTAACGAAACACGCACCATATTTTCCAATATTGCAACAGGTCTGGACCAGAATAAAAATAAAATACTTGATGTTGTTGCTCAACGGCAGACGGGCTTTTCCGTTTTTGAGCAGACCCTTGAAAACTATTTTCCGAAACTTGAAAGTTTGTATACCGGTGTTTTGGGAATTATTAATTCGCTTACAAAGAGTATGGATGTTATTTCACCTGTCGTTCAGCTGCATGAGATAACAAGTCAGGAGATCGGAAATTTGAATCGTGTTACGGGCGATTTCTGTTCTTATATTGGTAAAAAATCAGAAGCCGCCTGTCAGGATACAGCCGCAGCTCCTGATACTGGTGAAGTGGCTGCTATTGTATCGGAGGTGCGGAGCCGGCTTACTACTGAAAGTGAACTGCACGCCCTTGAACGTGGTATTAAAAAAACAGTTCCGGATGCGAAAATAGATCTTGCAATTAATACGCGTGGTATAGAACTTTTCTAGGAGGCTGTATATGAAAAAAATTCTTCTTGTCGACGATTCTGCGACGATCCGTAATATTATCAGAAACGGACTTACTTCTGCATTTGACATAAGCGAAGCCGAAGACGGAGTAAAGGCTCTTGAAATACTTCCCTCCTGCAGTCCTGTTTCACTTTTTCTGCTTGATGTGAACATGCCGAATATGGATGGACTGACGCTTCTTGAAAAAATCCGTCAGCTTCCAGAGTATAAATCAACACCTGTTCTTATGCTTACGACCGAGACGAAAGAGGAATTCCGGACAAAAGCAAAATCGCTTGGAGCAACAGGCTGGGTTGTAAAACCGTGTGAACCGGACAAACTTCTGGCAACTATAAAACAGATTCTTTCTTAAGCAGATAGTTTTCCGGTGTGTGTTTTTATTAATTGAAAAGGAGGTACTGATATGGAGATGACGAAGCGCAAGATACTCAATGGCATGCGCTTTCTCAGTTTTACGGTAGATAATGAGAACTACTGTATGGATATTCTGAGAGTGAAAGAGCTGATGGGAATGACGGCCATTACTCCGCTTCCGCGTACACCGCAGTTTATCCGCGGTGTCATAAACCTGCGCGGGCAGATTATACCGATTATAGATCTCAGACTTAAATTCGGACTTCCTTTTCAGGAATATACAAAGAGGACATGCATTATTGTTGTTGAAATAAACCGCGAAGAGGAAAATATGCTGATGGGGCTGGTAGTAGATGCTATTCAGGAGGTGGTAAATATTCCGGAAGATAAAATGGCCAAGATCCCGTATATCAACGCGAAAATAAAAAGCGAGTATATAAAGGGAATAGCAGATACCCCTGAAGGAATGAAAATTGTTCTTGACGTTCTGAAAGTTCTTAACGATGAAGAACTTGCCGTAGTAAAGGATTCTGCAATGGAAACGGCAGAAGTATCATAGTAATTCCGGCAGTTTTTCTGCCGTTTAGAGAGAGGAGTTATGTTTATGAAAGGA
>JALNVF010000078.1 GCA_023231445.1 Treponema sp.
ACATGTTTTATCGTTTTTGCTAATATACATCTCACACGCGGGGATGGTGGAATTGGTAGACACGCCAGCTTGAGGTGCTGGTGCCGTAAGGCATGCCTGTTCAAGTCAGGTTCTCCGCAGTTCCAAATAAAGAAGATTACCGGTTTCGGTAATCTTTTTTTTTATCCGGGGGGGGTAGAAATGATAGCCGTTTTTGTGAACTGTGCTGCAATTATTGCAGGTTCTGTTATAGGACTGCTCTGCGCCCGCAAAATGACCGCTGCGCTTTCCGATATTATACAGACAGCCGCCGGTGTTGTTGTCATTGTTATTGGGTTTCAAATGGCATTCAAATATCAAAGTATTGTCTGTCTTGCACTTTCTCTGATTATCGGAGGCCTTCTGGGCACATGGTGGAATATTGACGGACGAATTTTGAGTTTCGGAGATTTTCTGCAGCGGCTGGTATACAGAGGCAAAAAAACTGCAGACGGACAGGGTGACAGAAATTTTGCTTATGCTTTTCTTAATGCATCGGTACTTTTCTGCGTCGGCGCTATGGCTATTCTTGGATCGTTTAAAGCTGCCGTTGAAAAGGATTATACGATTATTTTTACGAAATCAATCCTTGACGGATTTATGGCAATAACATTCGCAGCAGCGATGGGGGCAGGAACTGTATTTTCGTTCATTGCAGTACTTATCTATCAGGGAACGCTTACGCTGCTGTCATATCTTATAAAACCGTATGTAACGGATACCATGATAGCTGAACTTACCGGATGTGGAGGAGCACTCATTGTGATGATTGGCATAAATTTACTTGGCCTGCGGAAAATAAAGACAGCTAATTATCTCCCCGCTCTTCTGCTTGAGATAATTTTTGTTCTGGCGGAGCCGTTCATAAAAAGTATTGTACATTTTTAAAAAACCATTTGACTTATCCGCTTTTCGGGCATAAAATAGAAATAATAATATAACCCCAAGGGAGGCCATTATGGCTAAGGTAGAACTGAAGGGTATTGGTAAAATCTATGACGGAAGTGTCCGTGCAGTTACAAATGCCAATATCACGATTGAAGACAAGGAATTTTGTGTCCTTGTTGGTCCTTCTGGATGCGGAAAGTCAACAACGCTCCGCATGGTTGCAGGTCTTGAAGATATCAGTGAAGGAAAACTGTATATCGACGGTGTTGAAATGAACGATGTTCCGCCGAAGGATCGGGATATCGCTATGGTATTCCAGAACTATGCTCTGTATCCTCATATGACGGTATACGACAACATGGCATTCGGTCTTAAGATTCGTAAAATGGATAAGGCTGAGATTGACCGCCGTGTAAAAGATGCTGCAAAACAGCTTGATCTGACACAGTACCTTGACCGCAAACCGAAGGCTCTTTCAGGCGGTCAGCGTCAGCGTGTTGCTGTAGGTCGTGCAATCGTCCGCAATCCGAAGGTTTTCCTTTTTGATGAACCGCTTTCAAATCTTGATGCGAAACTTCGTGTAACGATGCGTTCAGAACTTGCAGCGCTTCATAATCGTCTGCAGGCAACAATGATCTACGTTACTCATGACCAGATTGAAGCTATGACGCTGGGTACGAAAATTGTTGTCATGAAGGATGGAGTCATCCAGCAGATTGGCGCTCCTTTGTATCTGTATAACAATCCTATTAACAAATTTGTAGCCGGTTTCATTGGAACACCGCCTATGAATTTCATGACGGTAAAAGTTCTTGAGAAGAATGGACAGATTGTCTGTGATGAAGGTTCATTCGAGATTACGCCTACGGAAGTTCAGGCAAAAATTCTGAAAGCATATGTTGGAAAAGATGTATCGTTCGGTATTCGTCCGGAAGATGTAAAGTTTACCGAGAAGCCGGCGGCGGTTGATAATATGCAGATGAAGATTACTAATAAGGAACCTCTTGGTGCCGAAACTCATCTGTACCTTCTTACGAATAAGGGACAGAATATGATTGCACGTACATCAGCTACTTCAGAATTCCGTCTTGGTGATACAGTCAATTTTATTCCCGATATGACACGCGCAAAATTCTTTGCTATGGATGAAGGGGAACTGAACATTTGCGATAAAGTTGAGAAAAAATGGTAATTTAAATATTTTCAGTAATGAAAATGTTTAATTTGAAAGGCTGCTGTGTAAAATGGCAGCCTTTTTTGTTCCTGTAGAGGAATATTATAGATTTTTAATTATGACTTATATCAACAATAAATTGCAGCGATATTTTTTAACTTGATAGTGTGCTGAAACAGGAATATAATTTAATACATGAGTATTGATTCTGCGGAAAGTGGTCTGCGTTTATCTGCAGACCGTACAACAGTTATTTCATTTACTCCTGCAGCCGACAGCGAATTTGTTGAAATCCCTGATTCTGTTATTTCTTTGCCTGAAGGACTTTTTTCCGGTTGTGATACTCTTAAAAAAGTAAAATTACCTTGTTTCCTTCATGTGCTTCCTGACAGACTTTTTGCAGACTGCACTTCACTTATGAAAATAATTATGCCGGCAGAAATTTACTCATTCGGGTTCGGAACTTTTTCCGGCTGTTCGTCCCTGAAATCTATTCCGTTTCGGGCGGGACTGGAAGAACTGCCTTCTGAAGTTTTTTCCTGCTGTTCATCTCTTTCATCACTTATTATTCCTGATACAGTGCGGTTTATCCGCAGGGGTGCTGTCTCCGGTTGTACAGCGCTTAGAACCGTTGTCCTGCCGGCTTCGCTTGAGATACTGGAAAAAGAATCGTTTACAGGCTGTTCGTCTCTCAGACATATTCGTATGACTGAATTTAATGAGAAATACAGAGTTGAAGAAACTAACGGCTGTTTATATGAAAAACAGGACGATGGAAAAGAACTTATTGTTCTGAGTCCGGTCGATTATGAACGTTTTGAGGCAGGGATGATACGTGGTGATATTTTATCAGGAAATAAAACAGTGGATGATAAAGCTGTCGATGGTATAAGTAAAGCGGAGAAAAAAAATATGCAGAAGACACAAAAAAACATCAGTGATGAGGCTTCAAAAAGAGCTTCGGAAATCGTGGCGGCGGATACTTGTTCTATTGATGATACAGTAGAACCTGTACCCGAGGACGTCATAGAAATGCTTTCTACAGAGAGCGATATTCTTTCCCAGAATACATATGTTAACGGTAATCCTGTTGTGCTTACGCAAAATGAAATTGATAAGGCCGAATCATCCGGTGAAGTAATGCGTACCTATGATGACAGTTATTTTGGCCCGCCTGTGAAAAGGCCCGAATATGTTCCTGAAGAGACGATTTTGAACGATCCGAAATTGATAGAGAATCCAATGATAGAGCGTATCGCTTCTGCAGCGAAGAAGTATGAATATATCGGACTCAAAGAAAATATCGATAAATCTATATGGAATGACAGTCTGTATGTGTTTGCGGAGAATCTTGTTTCCGATGAATCAGGCAATACTCATTTTTCTCATGCACTTGTCAATTGTTGTATCCGTATTGCACGTATACAGGGATATACCCAGATACGTTTTTATTATGGAATTCCTGTTGATAATGAGGAATTTGTATATTTGTTCAGAGAGTTTATTTCTGAACGAAGCACAATATATGCCTGCAGTGTTGCAAATACAGCTGAGCTGTCAGAACAGACTGTTCGTTTTTGTGATATATCCGGAATCAGTCTGGAAAGAGATATGCTTGAACTGGAGAAAAAACTTGCGGGAACTAAAGACGCAAATATACTTAAAATGATTTTGCAGGATGACTATTCAGCATGACACCGAAGGAATATGCGGAGTTATATTTTAAAAATGACAGATTTGCGATGCAGACGACAGGAATCGAAATTGTTGATGTTGACAGTCAGTATGCAAAATGTTCTTTAAAAATAGACGGGCGTCATTTAAATGCTGCAGGTACTGTGATGGGTGGAGCTGTTTTTACGCTTGCGGATTTTACGTTTGCGCTGGCTTCAAATCCGGAAGGGCAGTGGACGGTTTCTGTTTCTTCAACGATTGAATATCTTAATGCTGCGAAGGGACCTGTTCTGTATTGTGAGGCTAAGTGTCTTAAAAACGGGCGAAGCGTATGCTTTTATGAAATGACCGTTACGGAACCAAATGGAAAGGTTATTGCCCGCATTTTGACAAACGGTTTTAAAAAGTAAGTAGGACTGTACTTTCTGTAATATTTATTCAAAAATCTATTGACTATACGTTCTTCTCCATGTAGTATAATCGTAATCAAGTGCTAACTATTATTTTTACTTCATATTTTAATAGGAGTTTACTATGGCTGGAATGAAAAGTGATAATGCTAAAAAAGGTATTGCGCGTGCTCCGCACCGTTCGTTATTTTATGCAATGGGATATACTGACGAAGAATTGGACAGGCCGCTTGTTGGTGTCTGCTGTGCAAAAAATGAGATTATTCCGGGCCATATTGAACTTGATCGTATCGCAGAAGCGGTAAAAGCCGGTGTACGTATGGCAGGTGGTACACCAATTGAATTTCCTTCAATTGGTGTATGTGACGGCATTGCTATGGGACACGAGGGAATGAAATATTCACTTGTTACACGTGAACTTATAGCTGATTCTGTTGAATGCATGGCGAAAGCACATCAGTTCGATGCACTTGTTATGATTCCGAATTGCGATAAAATAGTTCCCGGTATGCTTATGGCAGCTGCCCGCCTTGATCTTCCTACCGTTTTTGTTTCAGGCGGACCTATGATGCCCGGACATCTTCCCGGTCACGAGGAAGGAAATCCGTATTCAGATAAGAATCTTTCACTGACTGACATGTTTGAAGCTGTCGGCGGACTTTCTGCCGGTAAAATTACGGAGGATCAGTTGAAGGATCTTGAACGGTATGCATGCCCTGGTTGTGGTGCATGTTCCGGGATGTTCACTGCGAACAGTATGAACTGCCTTACCGAGGTACTTGGTCTGGGACTTCCAGGAAACGGTACTATTCCCGCTGTGACGGGGCGCCGCATTGCACTGGCAAAACATGCCGGCATGCAGATTATGGAATTGTATGAAAAGGGAATTACTGCCCGGCAGATGATGACGGTTGATTCATTCCGTAACGCGCTTACAGCAGATATGGCACTCGGCTGTTCCAGCAATACGATTCTTCACGTTCCGGCAATAGCACACGAAGCCGGAATTGATATTGACCTGCACATGATCAATGAAATCAGTGAACATACACCGAATCTCTGTCATTTGGCACCAGCCGGACACACATTTATATGTGAACTCGACGATGCAGGCGGTGTTCAGGCTGTGCTGGCAGAGCTTTCAAAGAAGCAGCTTATAAAGACGGATCTTGTTACGGCGACAGGAAAGACAGTTGCGGAGAATATAAAAAATGCAGTAAACAGGAATCCTGAAATTCTTCGTCCTATAGACAATCCGTATTCGAGTAACGGCGGTATAGCCATTCTGTTTGGTAATCTGGCGCCTGACGGTACTGTTGTAAAAAGAAGCGCATGTGCAAAAGAGCTTATGAAACATACGGGACCTGCACGCGTATTTGATGATGAAAGTGAGGCTATGGCTGCCGTGCAGAAACAGCAGATAAAAGCCGGAGACGTTGTCGTGATCCGTTACGAAGGACCGAAAGGGGGGCCGGGAATGCGTGAAATGCTTGCTGTTACGGCTGCTCTTGCAGGGCAGGGACTTGATAAGCAGGTTGCACTTATTACCGACGGACGGTTCAGTGGTGCAACACGAGGAGCTTCCCTGGGACATTGTTCCCCGGAAGCCGCAGTTGGAGGACCTATAGCACTGGTACACGAAGGTGACAGGATAACGCTCGATATTAACGCATATAAAATCACGCTGGAGGTCAGCGATGAAGAACTGGCAAGGCGTAAAGCTGACTGGAAAGCTCCTGCACCGAAAGTGACGACAGGTTATCTTGCCCGTTATGCAAAGCTTGTTTCTTCTGCGGATAAAGGTGCTGTGCTGCAATAGGCTGTAGGAAAGTCATTCTGGATTTAGCAGAATACGCTGCTACGATTTCTTATGCGGAAGAGGTAAGAATTCCTTCCGGATGTAATACTTTTAGAAGCCGGCATACCCGTTTGCTTCAGGTCTGTCGGTTATGCGGGAAATTTATATATGAAATATACTGGTGCAAGAATTATAATTGAATGTCTGCTGGAACAGGGCGTAGATACTGTATTCGGTTATCCGGGCGGTGCAATACTTAACGTGTATGATGAGCTTTATAAAAACAGCAGCCGTATACGTCATATTCTTACTGCCCATGAACAGGGAGCAGCTCATGCTGCTGACGGCTATGCCCGTTCTACGGGAAGAGTAGGAGTGGTTATGGCAACGAGCGGTCCCGGCGCTACGAATCTTGTTACTGGTATCGCAACAGCATATATGGATTCTGTCCCTGTTGTTGCTATTACGTGTAATGTAACGACAAGTCAGCTCGGAAAGGACAGTTTTCAGGAAATTGATATTACTGGTGTCACAATGCCGATCACGAAGCACAATTTTATTGTGCGCGATGTGACCAGACTGGCTGATACAATCAGAGAATCCTTTCTTATTGCCAAAACGGGGCGTCCGGGACCAGTGCTTATTGACATTCCGAAAGATATAACTTCGGCGGTGTGTGAATATGTCCCTGCTGCCTCCGGAATCTCAAGTGAAGCGCAGCTTGCGGCACAGAAGGCAAATCTTCGCCGTATTATCAAGATAGATGAACCGTCGGATGCCGCAGTTTCAGAGATTGCACATATAATAAATGCTGCACAGCGTCCTGTTATTTATGCCGGCGGCGGCATTATCATTTCTGAAGCATGTACGGAACTGCAGGCGCTTGCTGAACGGGCTAACATTCCCGTTGCAATGAGTCTCATGGGAAAAGCAGCCTTTCCGAACAGACATCCTCTTGCAACGGGCATGATTGGTATGCACGGTACGCTGGCGTCTAACATGGCTGTTGAAAAAAGTGATTTACTTCTTGCTGTCGGGACACGCTTCAGCGACCGGGTTATCGGTGATCCGAAAAAGTTTGCACATCATGCAAAAGTCGTTCAAATTGACATTGATCCTGCAGAAGTCAATAAAAATATCCGGGTGAATGATGCACTTATAGGAAATATAAAAGATATTCTTACAAGGCTGCTTCCGCTTATTTCAGTGAAGCCTGCTTCGGACTGGAACAGACAGATTGATGAATGGAAGAAAAATGTCCCTTCAAGTTATATGAAAAAAGAACAGCTGCCTCCGAAATTTATCTATGAATATGTAAACAGTAAAGTCAGTGAAGATACGATTATTACGACTGAGGTAGGTCAGCATCAGATGTGGGCTGCGCAATTCTATGATTTTACACTGCCGCGGACATTTCTAACATCCGGAGGCCTTGGCACAATGGGGTATGGTACCGGTGCTGCTATCGGCGCAAAAATAGCTAATCCGGGACGCACTGTTGTCCATTTTGCCGGAGACGGCTCATTCCGTATGAACTGTAATGAGCTTGCTACAATCAGTCATTACAATCTGCCTGTTATAATCGTTGTAGTAGACAACGGAGCACTCGGCAATGTCCGTATGTGGCAGACACTTTTTTATGAGAAACATTACAGCCAGACGACCCTTGATTTTGGTCCGGATTTTGTCAAGCTTGCTGAAGCATATGGTATTAAAGGGTATCGTGCAGAGAATGAGGCTGAATACAGGAAAGCATTTGATGAAGCGCTTTCCTCTGGCAAAGCAGCTGTCATAGATGCTATAATCGATATAGATGAGATGGTTCTTCCGATGATTCCTCCCGGAAAACCGGTTGACCAGCTTATTATGGAGTTGAAATAAGCATGTATGAATCCGGTGAAGACTATCTTGAAGCTATTCTTATGATTCAAAATGAGAAAGGCGTTGTTCATTCCGTTGATGTGGCAAAGAAACTCAGTGTTTCAAAGCCGAGTGTAAGTCGTGCAATGGGTATCCTTAAGGATGGCGGCTATCTTGATTTTTCGGAAGGTACTGAGCTTCATCTTACTGTGAAAGGGCAGGAAAAGGCATCTGATGTTTATTCACGGCACCGTCTTCTTACTGATTTTCTTGTTAAAATTACCGGCGTGCCGGAAGATCAGGCAGAAAAAAATGCATGCAGGGTAGAACATGATATAGACGCTGATGTTGTAGCCGGAATTACAAAGTGGATGAAGAAAAATAAATAAGTAAAAAGTATTACCGGGCAGTGGATATAATAGAGATATTTCAATTATCCGGTACCGTATTCCTGCATTTCCTCCGATTTAACAATTTAGTTCAACAGGTGTATTCTGAATCAAGTTGCTTAATCTGGAGGGTTAAATGATTACATTCTTTTTGTGTATCTCGCTGCTTGTTGCGGGGTACTTTCTGTATGGAAAACTTACCGAAAAAATTTTCCAGCCTGATGCGAACCGGCCGACTCCGGCTGTTGCAAATCCTGATGGTATCGATTATGTTCCCATTTCAAATGCGAAAGCATTTCTTATAGAATTGCTTAATATTGCCGGACTCGGGCCGATTTTTGGTGCTATTTCCGGTGCATTGTGGGGGCCAAGTGTTTATCTTTGGATTGTAGGCGGTACTATATTTGCGGGTGCAGTACATGATTACATGTCGGGTATGCTTTCTGTCCGTAATGATGGTGCAAGTATCTCCGAAATTACCGGTAAATATCTGGGACCGGTTATGAAGAATGTTATGAGGGTATTCAGTGTCGTACTTCTTGTTATGGTCGGTGTCGTTTTTATGGTAGGACCGGCCGGTCTGCTTGCAATTCTTACTCCGGAATGGCTGAATATAAAAGTATGGACGATCGTTATTCTTGTTTATTATTTTCTTGCAACACTTCTGCCAGTTGATAAAATCATCGGACGTCTGTATCCGATTTTCGGCATATTTCTTATTGTTATGGCTGTTGGTGTTTCAGTTGCGACAATGATTAATAACGGTACCCGGCCGATGATGGAACTCACGCTCGCTAATTTATATCCGGCCGCGTCCCAGAAACCTATCTGGCCGCTTATGTTTATAACAGTGGCCTGCGGTGCTATATCCGGATTCCATGCGACTCAGGCTCCGATTGTTTCCCGTACGATCCGCAATGAAAAAGACGGTCGTAAGATTTTTTATGGTGCAATGGTTTGTGAAGGAATCATCGCTATGGTATGGGCTTCTGCCGCGATCGCGTTTTTCTGGAATAAAGACGGAACGAACGGTCTTGAGAGTCTGCTTAAGATGGGCGGCGGCGGATCAAAATCAGTATATGCGATATGCACAGGACTTCTTGGAAAAGTCGGCGGTGCAATCGCTCTTATAGGTGTTATAGTTTGCCCGATTACATCCGGCGATACTGCTTTCCGCAGTGCACGTATGGTAATCTTTGACTGGTTTAAACTTGACGACAGGGACATACGGGTTCGTCTTTCCACCGCAGTTCCACTGCTGCTTATCGGTTATGGGATTTCATTCATTAATTATAGTGTAGTCTGGCGGTATTTCTCATGGTCAAATCAAACTCTTGCCATGATTGTTCTTTGGGCCGCAGCTGCATATCTTGCTACGAATTACCCGGACAAAAACCGCTGCTGGCTTGCAGCTGTTCCGGCGACGTTTATGTCTGCCGTATCTGTTACGTATCTTATGTATGCACCGGAATGTTTCAACTTCGGGCATCTGGGAATGAAGGGCATTACAATTTCATACGTTACCGGTGTGATTGTTGCTATGGTATTCCTTGCAATATTCATATTTACGACCTATACACATCCGGCTGAAAGTCTTGAACGGCAGAAACGTGATATTATAGGAAGAAGATAGAAAGTTGCAGTACTAAAATGTAGTTTTTAAAAGTTAAACGGCGGTTGCCCTTGTTCTTCTGGGCGACCGCCGTTTTTATATTATCGTTTATTTTTATGTATGCTCATAATTACATTAATGAGAAGAATTACGAGAAGAACTGCAGAAGCAAGAAGTATGCCGAACAGAATTTTATAGTTCTGAGGCATATTTTCTTTTACCGATTCTTTTGTCTGATTTGTTTGATTAATAGATTGCCGCGATTTTGTATCTGCTTTACCGGCTTGTACAGGTTCTCTTACAGAAGAATTTTCCTTCTGGAACAGAACAAATGGAATTATGATCCGCGTTCTTCCCGGCCAGTATTTCCATGAAGCAGCTAGACCTATTACAGATGTCCTGTCGCTGAACGCATCTAATACTTTTGAATTGAAATTTGTGACAAAATAATTTTTGTCTTCATAGTGGTTATTGTTCCACCAGCATACTTTTTCAGCAATTATATCTGCCTGTTTCATCGGAATATCATATGCCTTTTCTATATAGCCCGAAATGATGCGGAACAGGCATCCTGATGTAGTTACATTTGCAGATTTTCCTATGTAGATAATATCTGCACCTGCTTTATCATTGGAAGAGTAGATACGCAGTGCCATGTATTTGTATGAAGGGGTACCGTCTTCATATGGATTCGGATTTTTCAGAATCTGTTCCTGATATTGTATGCTTTTTCCAAGTGTACGTCCCATGTCACGTATTTGTTTATCGGTATTATAAAACCGCCTGGATACGGATGTCTTGTCTTCGATGTATTGTACTTTTTTTGCTGTATTCAGTAGTGCTGTATCAATTTCGACTGCAAAAAGTACAGGTGCAGCAAATGCGAGCAGCAGTCCAAGTGTTAACTTTTTAGACATATGGAACCTCTGTTTTCTATATTTTTACAGTAGTACTATATATCAAAACGTTGTAAAAAGATACTGTTTACGTTATACTTAAATTTATGAATAAGCACGGTACCATAACAGCAGATAATCATGCTGCACTCTGGCACGGACGTTTTGAGAAAGGTCCCGATGCTGCCGCTGTCGCATTTGAAACCTCAATACATGCTGATGAGCGTATGGCTCTTGATGATATCTGCGGCAGTAAAGCTCATGCACATATGCTTGCAGAAACAGGAATAATTAAGCAGTCGGAAGCAGAACAGATTATTACGGGTCTTGATTCAATTGAAAAGGATCTGATGTCAGGCAGTCTGAGTGTGGACTATTCTGCAGAAGATATTCATTCTTTTATTGAAGCTGTCCTCACGGATCGTATTGGTGAAGCAGGAAAGAAGGTTCATACAGGCCGCAGCCGGAACGATCAGGTTGCTCTTGACGAGCGGTTATATCTGCGCCGGACTGTTCCCGAACTTCAGAAAAAAATAGTTAATCTTGTAAAAACTCTGGCTGATATTGCTGATGAACATACAGATACTCTTATGCCCGGTTTTACGCATATGCAGCATGCACAACCTGTAACGCTTGCTCATCACTTATGTGCATGGGCGTGGATGTTTACACGTGATCACGGACGTTTTGGAGATGCCTTAAAGCGACTTTCGCTTTCTCCTGTCGGGGCTTGTGCTCTGGCAGGAAGCGGTCTTCCGCTTGACAGAAAACGAGAAGCTGATTTTCTTGGTTTTTCAGGGGTCACACAGAATTCACTGGACAGTGTTTCTGACCGGGATTACTGTATTGAACTTGCGTCGGCCTTTGCACTTTTGCAGACTCATCTCTCGCGCTGCTGTGAGGAAATTGTATTGTGGTCTACATCAGAATTCTCATTTATTGATTTAAGTGAACAGTGGTCTACCGGCAGTTCAATTATGCCGCAGAAAAAAAATCCTGATTTTGCAGAACTTATACGAGGGCGGACAGGCCGGGTATACGGTGATCTTTTTGCGCTTCTTACGATGATGAAAGGACTGCCGCTGGCTTATGACCGCGATATGCAGGAAGATAAAGAAAGTTTATTCGATGGATTTGATACGGTAAGTTCCTGTTTGTCTGTTTTCACACAGATGATTGCAACTGCAAAGTGGAATACACGGAAAATGGCATCAGCCTGTGAAAGCGGTTTTCTGAATGCAACTGATATTGCTGACTATCTCGTGCGTAAAGGTATGCCGTTTCGTACAGCACATGGAGTTTCTGCAAAGGCTGTGCGTATAGCCATTGAAAAGGAATGCCGGCTTGAAGATTTACCGATAGCCGATTTTAAATCATGTTCGGAACTTATTGAAGACGATATATACCGGCTGATAACGCCGGCTGCCTGTGTTGCTTCCCGAACAACAGAAGGTGGTCCTGCACCGGAACGTGTGAAAGAGCAGATAGCTCAACTCCGGGAATTTGTTTCGGACGGGGAAAACTGATTCAGAATGAGCAGCGAAGAACTCAAGCCTGGAGAATATACTAAAATAACCCTTTCTGAAACAGAATATGATATTCTGGAACGTAAACTTGTAGTATTTACAAAAACTCATGATGTGTATCGTGCAATTTCTGAATGGATAATTGCCAGAATGAATCCGGCTTTCATTTTCTTTTATGCCGATATGCATAATAACAGTTCAAGAATACAATATTGCATCAAACGGAAGTCATCTGAGTGTCAGAGCAGTCAATATATACAGGAACGTAAAGCCGCATCAGTTGATTGTGATGTCGTTTTTTTTCATCCGTCAGGCTGTCTGTCCATTCCCTTCAGACCTCGGTCAACGTCCGTAGGCTGTGTTTTTATAGGTGCATCAGAAAATGACAAAGTCTTTTTAAACGGGCAGTTGAAACTGCTTATGCCTGTTATCCGTATTTTGAATAAAGCTTTATTGTACTGTGAAGCTGATATGGCACGTGAAGAACGGAACCGGCTTCAGGACGCATTCTCGCATTATGTTTCTCCTGATATTGTAAATGACATTCTGCACAATCCCGATATTATTCACCTTGGTGGGGAAAAGAAATTTCTTACCTGTATATTCACCGATCTTCAGGGATTTACCCCTCTTGCCGACAGTATGGATCCTATACTGCTTGTACGAGTCCTTAATATGTATCTCAATGAAATGAGTCAGGTGATAATTGCACTCGGCGGTACAATCGACAAATTTGAAGGTGATGCAATTATGGCTTTTTTTGGGGCTCCCCATGAACTTAGTGATCACGCTGTCCGCTGCTGTCTTGCCGCTCTGCGTATGAAACGCATGGAAAAAGTACTCAACGATCAACTCATCAGAGAGGGACTTATAACAGTGCCTCTTTTTACACGAATAGGTATTAATTCAGGCGATATGGTTGTTGGAAATGTAGGCTCAATGCAGCGTCTTGATTATACTGTTATAGGAAGCAACGTTAATATTGCATCGCGACTTGAGAATGCCAATAAAGATTTTAATACGTCTGTTCTTATAAGCGGAAGTACGTATGATCTTGTGAAGGATTATTTCGTATGTTCGTGTCTGGGGCATGTAACCTTAAAAGGAGTCCGCAGACCCGTGGAAGTATATCAGCTTCTGGAGCAGAAAGAGGGTATTGTGCTGGATTATGACAATACTTCCGGAGATGATTTTACTTCAGATAATACCGGTGACGATGTGCAGGATCTTGAAGAATTATGAGTAATAAATAAAAAGGAGTTATATATGAAGAAAATTGTGAAAATTGCAATTGTTTGTGCTGCAGTATCTGCCGCGTGTTTTACCGGATGCAGAAAGACAGGTAAAACTACAGAAGATTCGTCTCTGGCAGGTCTCAAAAACCGCGGAGTTTTTGTCCTCGGTCTTGATGATTCTTTTCCGCCGCTCGGTTTTCGCGATGAAAATAATGAAATTGTCGGATATGATATTGATCTTGCGAAAGAAGTTTCAAAACGCCTCGGAGTAGAATTTAAGGCACAGCCTATTGACTGGGATGCAAAAGAAATGGAACTCAATACGGGAAAGATTGACTGTATCTGGAACGGTTTTACAATGACAAAAGACCGGGAGACAGCACTCGCTTTTACAAAGCCGTATCTGAATAATGAACAGGTTCTTGTCGTCCGCACTGACAGTGGTATAAAATCTCTGGCTGATATGAAAGGGAAAATAGTCGGTCTGCAGAGCGGTTCAAGCGCTCAGGAGGCCGTTGACGGTAATACTGCTTTTTCCGGTTCTGTAAAGAAGCAGATTATGTTCAAGGATAATGTAACAGCGCTTAACGACCTTTCGATTGGAGGTGTAGACGGTGTGGTTATGGACAGTGTCGTGGCAAACTACAGTATAAAAACATCAGGGAAACCTTTTTCGGTTATAGATGAACCGTTGTCACAGGAAGAGTATGGTGTTGCTTTTCGGAAAGGTGATACGGCACTGCGTGATGAAGTTCAGAAGACACTTGAAGACATGCAGAAAGACGGAACTGTTACGGCCATTTCAGTAAAGTGGTTCGGACGTGATATTTCGGTGATTGGCAGATAAATGATAAAAATGCTCCAGGCGATGCTGCAGGGAACTGGAACATCGCTGGAAGTATTCTTTATTACGCTTCTTTTTGCGGTACCGCTTGCATTGCCCGTTATGGCCGGCCGGACGTCGAGAAACAGAATACTTTCAACAGTTACAAAATTATTTCTTCTCATTATTCGTGGCACTCCGCTTATGCTTCAGCTGCTTGTCGTATATTTCGGACCAAGCTTGTTGTGTATCTGGATAAATAGAAAATTCGGCATGGATATACGTATTACCTGGCCTCGTTTTCTGGCGGCGAATGTTGCACTTATTATTAATTATGCCGCATATTTTGCAGAAATTTACCGGGGTGGTATAGAATCCATTTCTCCGGGGCAGTATGAAGCTGCAAAAGTTCTAGGTTATACGAAGGATCAGACTTTTTTCTATATAATACTTCCGCAGGTCATAAAACGGATAATTCCTGCTATGGGGAATGAAGTAATCACTCTTGTAAAGGATACGGCTCTTGTTCAGATTATAGGAGTATCGGAGCTGCTTCGTGTAGCGCAGGAAACGCAGAGCAGGCTTTTTTCTTTTATGCCGCTTTTTGTTGCAGGTGTATTTTATTTTATTATGAACTGGATTGTTGAAGCGGTGTTTCTGCAGATAGAAAAAAAACTTGCATATTACAAATAAAGCGAGGCAGGCTGCTCATGGAACAGTCAGAAGAAATCATCAAAGTTGAAAATCTCTCAAAGTCGTTCGGAACAACAGACGTTATAAAAGATATATCGTTTTCCGTATACAAAGGCGAGATACTTGGCATTATCGGCCCATCGGGTAGTGGTAAATCCACGATTCTTCGCTGTATTACACAGCTTGAATCCGTTTCCGGCGGATCAATTACAGTCTGCGGAAAAAAACTTGTTACTGCCGGTATATATGCTGATAAAAAAACGCAGCGCGATATAGCGCGCTCAGTCGGGCTGGTGTTTCAGAATTTTAATCTGTTTCCGCATTATTCTGTTCTGAAAAATATTACTGATGCGCAGATTCATGTGCTTGGCAGGTCTAAAGAGGAAGCTGATCATATGGCGAGGCAGCTTTTGTCACGAGTCGGGCTTTCCGCAAAAGCGGATAATTATCCGTGTGAACTTTCAGGAGGGCAGCAGCAGCGTGTGTCTATTGCCCGTGCTCTGGCTATGAAACCGGAAGTTCTGCTTTTTGATGAACCGACGAGTGCGCTTGACCCGGAATTAACGGGAGAGATTCTTGCGGTAATAAAAGATCTTGCAGAAGAAAAAATGACGATGGTTGTTGTTACACATGAAATGGCATTTGCCCGTGATACAAGTAATCATATTATTTTTATGGATGGAGGCGTGATTGTAGAAGAGGGGGATCCGCAGAACATCATAAACAACCCTCAGCAGGCAAGAACGAAAGCCTTCCTGTCCCGTTTCAACGCATGAAATCATTCAGGGCAAACGCATTATAAATTAAAATAGGCTGTTTAAAACTTGTAAAATAATGTATAGTTATTCCCCGGGGGGAAACTATGACATTACTTGATACAATGGAAGAAATAGAAGACACGCGGATAGACCGGTGTAAAAAGCATGAACTGGTAGATATTCTGATGATCTGCCTGCTGGGATTTTTTATAGGGCTTACAGATATAGAAGGCATAGCTTTCTGGGCCAAAACACAGAAAGAGCGGCTGTCGCGCGTAATCGGATTGAAAAACGGAACGCCGAGTGCAGATACCATTCACCGGGTACT
>JALNVF010000079.1 GCA_023231445.1 Treponema sp.
TAAGTACACCTTGTTCTGTCAGCCGGCGTTCATACCGTAGTCCGGCAGACCATGCATAACCCGTAACACCCGAATATTCCTGAATTCTGCCCGAAGACAGAGCTGCAAACGTATTCCTGTTTACGGTAAAAATATTTTCCATATAAAGGGTATGTGATGAAAAGTTATCTGTAGCATAACCGAAGTAATATTTCAGTTTTGCCGCGTATAACCGTGTAAACTGATACAAAAAGGAAGTGTTCGGGATACAGAAGAAAACATTTGTATCAGGAACAAAACCGGCACGGAAACACACCGAAGAAACTGTCTTTGCAGTTTCAGAAACGAGTTCCGAATATCCGTCCCAGTAAAATTTATTTTCGTTGTCAATAAACGGGCCAAAAACAGTTTCTGCATATATATTTTTATTAAACACCCATATAAATCCGGGTTGAATCGAATATCGTTCTCCATAATCCGTTTTGATGAGGCTGTTTTTAATTTCTGCAGTAAAGCGGGGAGAAAAGGATGCTGTAAAAGTATTATCAATTTCGCACAGATATCTGTTATTACTGAAATATTCATATTGAGCAGACGTAATTGCCCTAAAGGAAATATTTTCCGCAGCGAGCGGTAAAACAGGAAGCAGAAAAATTATAAACAAAACAAAAAAGGTTCTTCTCATACCTTTGTTCTCCCTTTCATAAATCCTTTCCTGCCGAATTTATTCCAGCCGGTAACATTTCTGAGAGCACTTATATATCCCGTAATTCTGAAAAACGAAATGACGAACCGGAATCCAAGTACTTCAATAAAGGAATAAAACAGGAGTCCAAACTGTTCTTTTGCAGGAAATGTATCTTTACCTGCATTTCCTATCGCCAGAGAAAGTGTCGTCAGTGTAAAACCGATGATAAAATCAGCTGCAAGAACGAAAAGAACAACATCTGCCGATATAATGCCGGCAATAAGTCCGGCTGCGAACAGAATCATGCTGAACAGCTGAAACCATGGACCTATAATTTCCACTATCAAATAATAAGGAAATCCGAACATACCATGTGATCCGTATTTTGGATTACAAAACATTTTATGATGAAACAATAAAATATCTATGAGTCCCCGCTGCCACCGGTCCCGCTGTCGTTTAAGTATTTTCAATGACCCTGGGATTTCAGTCCAGGCCGCAGATTGAGAACTGTACAGGACACTGTACGGTATTTTCCGTTCTCTGGAATTACGTACAAGTCTGATAAGTATCTCCATATCCTCTCCGACTGTGTCCCTGGCATATTTTTCCTCACTTGTTAAATACCCGTGAACTTCGCTAACTTCCTGCTTTCTGAAAAGGCCGAATGCCCCTGAAATAATCATAAGAGTCTTGAGCTTTGCCCAGCCAAGTCTTCCGGTCATAAATGCCCGGAAATATTCAAGAGTCTGCAATTTAGGCGTAAATCCTCGGGGAATATGACATTCAACGATCGCGCCACTTTCAACGACGCATCCGTTTGCAGGGATAATAGAACCGCCGGAGGCTATTACAATATTCGGTTCGTCAATGAATGGAGCGGTCATTTTAAGCAGAGAATTCCGCTCAAGGATACAATCGGAATCTGTGCCGAGAACATATTCCTTAGATGCCAGATTCACTCCGGCATTCAGAGAATCGGCCTTTCCTCCGTTCACTTTATCAATTACAGTTAATTCCGGAATAAGTTTATTTTTGTAAATTCCCCGTATTTTTTTTGTCTGCAGTGTCTGTTCATAAACCACATCAAGCCGTTTCAAATCAAAATAAGAAATAAGTGTTTCAAGCGTTTTATCGGTTGAACCGTCATTTATAACAATCACTTCAAAATCAGGATAATTAATATTCAGCAGTGATTCCACATTCTCAATAATTGTTTCCTGCTCACAAAATGCCGGCGTAAGAATAGAAACAGAAGGAAGCATATAAGGAAGGAAAAGAAATGAATCGTTTTTTTGTGAAAAAGCATTGCGTTCCCGGACACTTCCGGTGAATGATAAAAACGCAAGAATAAAATAGAACACATCGAGAAAAAGCGCATAAAAACCGAAGCACAGGAGAAATTTATTAATATACACAGCTGAAACAGTTTTAAAAGATAGAGACGGCAACGAAATATATATATGTATAAAAAATAAAACAGGTATCATAATTATTCCTGCAAGCAGAATCGAAAGCGGCAGACGTTTTATTTTTTCTATCCTTTTTTTTCCGTCATTTTCAGGATGAGACAGAACCTCTAGTCCGAGTTTCTGAAGAATAGTATCTTTTAAGTTTATTTGAAAATCACCTGATACTATTTTGTTCTCTGCCAGTTCATTCAAAATGATAGATACGAGCCGGTTTTCTATTTTGACATCTGAGTTTTCGTTCATAAACGAAATAAGACTGCTTGTTTTTCCCGATTCAATAAGTTCCTGAATTATGAGATCGTTTCCGTGTTCACTTTCAGAAAGCCCCGGAAGAAAATATTCAAACCGGACGGACAGGATACGTGCAAAAAGACGCTGTCTTTCCCTGTCTGATTCTGAATTGAACAAATCAAGAATATAAAAAAATATCTGGTCGGAAAACTGTACCATGGACGACAATGCAGCAAGAATATATTCCGAATTTTTATCTCCAATTGCCTTACGAAGCAGTATGTCTGCATTCTTTTTTTCCGGTTTCCGACCGAGTGCTTCAATTGCAATCCGTTCAAATTCGTCGTTCTCATAGTCAATAAAACCAGCAGGATCAAGAAACTCAGGATATGAATCCATAAGACATGCAAAGGCTGTTTTGCGTACATCCTGCGGATATGCAGTATCAAGAAAAACTCCGGAAAGAAACTGTGGAAAAATTCTAAAAGGCGATATATAGGCTGTTTCAGTAATGAATCTGATAAAGTCAGGATCTTTTTTATCAGACACCTTATAAAAAAGAGTTATTAAAAAGGAAGGAAATGCGGACATAATACCCGCTGTACGTTTTACGAACTGGCTTGATGTGCCGCGGATTGCAGAGATGACAGCGGGAATACATTCAGTATTATCAATAAGGCAGACAGCATAAATCAGATACAATTTGACGTTTTCTTTTTTCTCTTTTTGAAGCTGTTTCTCCAGAGCAGCAGCAGCAGGTTCTCCTCCTAAATATCCCAGATAATGGGCAGCCCTGCCCCTGCGGTATGAACTTAATGAAGAAATCTGCCTGATAAAATACAGATCAAGTTTCTTTTTCCTTAAAAATCTGATAACCCGTTTTTTCTGAACTTCACCGGGATCTATATTCTTGAGAAGCGAAATGTATGCATCAAGAAGGTATATACAATTTTTCCGGAACAAGTATCTGCCGTGAATACGGAACCTTGTCCCCGTCATAACAGATTCGAGATCTGCCTGTACCGCATTCTTCTTCCTTTCTGCAGCGTGTTTTACATATACCAGCTGAAACACATACATAAAAAAAACGAGACAGGCAAAAACAAGTGTGACAATAAAAAACAATTTATACAAATCATTCATAGGCTTACCTTAATAAATTATCCACAAGCCCGAAAAGTTCTTCCCGTAAAAAAGGTTTTTTAAGAAAAAACACAATCCCCAGATCGGCAGCACGCCTTATAAATGTTTCATCTTTACGGTGAGAAATCAGGATAAACGGTTTTGACTGCCCTCCCGGCATTTTGAGTAACTTTTCACGCAGTTCAAAACCACTGAACTGCGGAGTCATTGCTTCGGCAATAAACAAATCGGGTATAAAATTATCGACTGCGGAACTTAGTTCTTTGCCGTTCCGATATACTTTAAGTTCATACCCCTTCTGCTGGAAATGAGGTAAAAGAAAATTGATATACGTCGTATCAGGTTCAAGAAGTGCTATCTGTTTTTTATCATTTTTAACCTGTATGTTCTGGAATGAATCACTTATACCGTACGGCCCGCTCTGCTTTGCCAGCTCCAGCATCCGGAGAAGAACATGGTTTATAGAAGATTCATCAGGTATTCCGGGGATTTCACTTATTCTGCTGCTGTACAGTACTGCTGCCGGGATATTAATTCCCTTCACAAAAAATCCTGATGCTCTTGCGGACTGTCTGATCTGTGTCAGAACCGACCGCGTTTTTTCTTCATCCGAGTCCTCTGCAATGCAGGCAAAAACATCTGTATCAAGTTTAAATACACGCAGAGAAATAAATTTTGCTGCTGCACTTCTAAGAATATAGGCAAATGATTTAAATACGGTAGCATTTTTCTCTGTTGTTCTTTCATCTGAAGGCAGTGAATTTACATCTACCGAGAAATAAATCACTCCAAACTGATTCAAAGGCCTGTGCTTTAGTAATTCTTCGATAAATCTTGCGAAAACAGTTTTGTTATATAATCCTGTCAGCGTATCGTAGAGAATAATATCACTTACGTCTGAAGCAGCCTGCGTATCAGGTATCACACCGGAATCGTTTTCATTCTGTAAAAAGAAGTACGGTATGGGAAGCCGGTACTGCTGGAGTTTAACCTTTACAAAAGGTTCTATTACGGTAATCCACCGGATTCCGTCGCGGTCCGCAAGTGTCTGAAAGAACACATCTACCGTATTCTTCGGGTCTGTACCTGCCTGAATTCCACTTATATGTACCGACTGTTTATCGAGTTCAAACTGTGAATTATAAAACATTTCCTGAACTTTTTCAGGAGAAAACAAAGCCGAAAGGCGGTCAAGTATTTCATTAAGGAATGCAGTATATACAACGGAAGATCCGGGCAACCCCGGCGTCGTTAAAGGAATACTTCCGGATAAAGAACCGCATTCCAGCTGCCGCAGTTCCATAATAAACGATTCAATATTATCCTTTATTATACAGCCGTGCTGGGGTGCAATCAGCTCTATCTTAAGCCGGAGCAGTAAATCCATAACCGGCATAAGAACTTCGTGCGACGGCATATAATGCTCATGAAACGCCTTCATTCCTTCACGGTATGTTTCGTCTGCATACATCTGCCGTGAATAAACAAGAGAACCGAATAAATCGCCCGAAAAAACGACGTGCGATTTTTCATCATATGTCATGATACTTCCTGCAAAATGGCAGTATGGTGCAGGCAGAAAACGGAGTGTTCTCCCGGAGCGGAATTTCCATACCCACTTATTTTCATTTACTATGTACAGAGGATTTATAATACCGTAATGACGGATAATGAGCGAAGTACGCCAGTGCAGCGCTACAAGTGCTTTTACTCCCTGCCGGTAAAACAAAGGAATGGAGCTGCAAAGATCGGGATCCTGATGATGGGCGACTATAAGTCTGATTTTGTCAGGAGAAATAATAGAAGAAACATTTTTGAAGACTTCCAAAAAATCAAGGACGGAGCCAGGATCAATAAGAACGGCCTCATCATTATCAACAATAAGATAGGGATTACACTTAAGCTGCGCTTCCTTGTCGTTCTTTCCGACAAGATATATTCCAGGTGCAATTTCCGCAGGTAGAACACTGCTGTTGTCATTTTGATTTAAACTCTTATCCATATTTCAAAATTATACACCAGTTACCCCAAAAAACAATATTCCGGGTAACTAAAGAATACAATCTATCCGAGTTTCAATATCATCTATTCTGACAATAAAAAAAACAAACTATTAGATTTATGAGTTTTTTTTGAAGTAGTTTGTTTTTATCCAACTCCAGTTAAGAAACAGATGAACAATAAGACAAACCGCGAAAATATACCCGAAAACAGGATGAATTACGGCGTAAATTTCACGGGGAATAACATCATCGAGCAAGGCGGTACCTATGAGACACAAAAAATCCACCGCAAGCAGTGGGTTTACTATTTTCAGAAGTTTTGCTTTAGTCATATAATCTCCTTTCTGTATCAGTATACATATTTTATAATTAATTTCCAGCATCTTACAGACAGTAAAAAATTTGACATCCATGGCGGATACAGGTATCTTTAAACAAATAAACAGTATTCGGAGGTGTAAAAATGAAAAAATTACTATGGTCTGTGCTGTTACTGACAATAGCGGCCACAGGAAAGCTTTTTGCAGACAACAACAAAAATACAAAAGAAAGCCTAAAACAATATCTGGATCCGGCTGCGCTTGAAACGCTTTCACAGCAAATCGTAAACGGTGAAGAAAGCGGTATAGTCATTATAGACGTACGACCGGAAAATACGTACCGTAAAGCGCATATCCCCGGTGCTATGAATATTCCGAACGGACTCACAAACGGTAAATACGAGGATCTGAAAATGAAGGATATGGTACTGTACTGTGAAACCGGTATCAGGGTTGAATTTGCAAAGAAAAATCTTATCAAGGACGGATTTGATATAACCCGCATGCTTAATTTCGGAGGATTCTCCCGTTATAAAGGAAAGACGGAAAAAGGAGAATGAATACAGAGTGCAGTCAGGAAAAAGACTGCACCTTTCTTATTCATACGGCAGATTACAGAACGTTTTCGTCGCGTACAAGCAGCTGCGTTATCTCACCCACATACATGTCGTGATAGTCTTTATCCGCATACCAGTTGCTGTCGATATCAGCAGAAATAAAGTTCTTTGCTTCAACCGGCTGCCGGCACATCTTTCTGCAGAGAAAAACGGCAGCAGACTCATCAAAATACGGCGTACTGCCCGAACGTACGACAGTCAGACCGGATCGTTTTATTTTGTCTTCATCACGCCCCGAAACAGTTCCAAGATACGAAAGTGTTTTTTTATATTTTTCATGATCAAGGATCGACAGTGAAAATGTATCAGACTTGTCGATAAATTCCTTTGTATATCTGCTCTGCCGGACAAAAATAAACGCGACATTTTTATTCCACAGAACACCGACCCCACCCCATGAAGCAGTCATCGTATTCACTTTATCACCGTCCGCCGCAGTAATAAGCATCCAGTCTTTACTGATAATCCGGAAAGCACTCTGATTGAAATTTTCCGGTTTAATTATATGGAATGTATTCATTTTCAGCGGCTGGGGGGAGTCGAACCCCTCTATCAACCTTGGGAAGGTCGTATACTACCGATGTATGACAGCCGCAGGGATTATCAATATAATACCGGAAAAATAACGTATTGACAAGCAGGTTTGCAAACTCTGACAGCTTCGGATATAATAGAAGAATATGAAATTTATTCCTGACTATACGGTTCTTTATTCCGACGATGACATCGTTGTTCTGAATAAACGTTCCGGTCTTCTCATTGCAGCAGACAGATACGACGCCGATGCTCCCCGGCTTGATTTAACAGCCGAAAAGGAATTCGGCAGACTTTTTGCCGTACACCGCATCGACAAGGATACATCGGGTGTACTCGTGTATGCACGTAACGCAGAATCGCACCGGACACTCTCAATGCAGTTTGAAAACCGCGAAGTTGAAAAAACATATCACTGTCTTATAAACGGACGTCCGCTCTGGCAGACACTGCATGTAGATCTGCCGCTCCAGCCGGACGGTGACACACGGCACAGAACAGTAGTAAACAGACGTTTTGGAAAACCTTCCGTCACGGATTTTAAATTACTTGGTATCTGCGGACCGTATTCGTGGATTGAGGCAAAACCACGGACAGGCCGTACACACCAGATCCGCGTTCATCTTGCAGAAAACGGGCTGTGTATCGTCTGCGATCCGTTGTACAGCGGCAATCAGAAACCGATAAAACTCAGCGACTTCAAAAAAAACTGGCACGGCGACGAATTCGAAGAACAACCGCTTCTTAACCGTCTTGCTCTCCACGCGTATCAATTAACAATCATGCATCCGAAAACAGGAGAACGTATGACGTTTACGGCTCCGTACCCGAAGGACATGGATGCAACACGCAGACAGCTTGCAAAAATATACGGGCCTGATCCGTTAAAGCCCGAAGAAACTCCGCAGCAGGAATAAATCATGCGTCCTCTAAAAAAAATAATTAGTACAAAATTACTGATTTTCTCCGCCGTTTCAATTCTTTCTGTAGTTCCGGTATTTGCAGGTGACTGGAATCTTTCGGCAGAACCGTTATTCGGCGTCAGGTACGGAACACTCGGCGAATACGTATATACGCCCGATACAAACGGAGACTATGCAAAGTTAAGCGAACTTGACTGGGACATGAAACCGCAGTGGTATTACGGTGGAAAAATTTCATTCGGATGGCGGGGTATCTCGATATCGGGATATGCGGAAGGTTTTATTCCCGCTGCTGCAGGTTCAATGTACGATTCCGACTGGATGAATATCACAATTACCAGTGATGCTGATACTAAAACCAATTACTCAATAAGTGAAAATACACTTATTTCTTCATATAAACTCGGAGCAGATGCATCGTACACTTTTTATCTTGACAAATACGTTTCCGTACAGGCAATTGCTGCGATTGACTATATGTATACAAATATGGAAGCCCGGAACGGATACGGGTGGTATGCAGATAATTATACACTCGGCTCTAGTGTAGGATATTCCCACGACAGCGATAAGGCAGTATACTATCCGTCAGGAAAGCTGTCTGGAATTGATTATACGCGGGAAGATATGTTTACATGGATCGGCGTAACAAACATTATTACCCCGTTCAGACAGTTTACCGGAACTTTATCGTTTTTCATATCACCTTATACATATATACAATCGCTGGATCACCATTATGGAAAAGCTTACTATGTCGACATAATGAAAGGGTATTGTTCTGCTTACAAATTCGAAACATCCGGCTCATATAACTTCACAAAAAATATTTTATTACAACTTTCTGTTTCATGGCTTTTTTCTGAGATAATAAAAGGGGACGATTATCAGGCTTCCTCTTCATCAGGCCCCTGGGTTAAAATATCAAATATAATAAGCGGAGCCGATTTAAACTACTGCGAAGCCTCTCTCGCCCTCCGTTACAGTTTTAACTTTTGATACCCGGCCGTGCCGTTCTGTACCATAACTCTGTCTACACCCTTTTTAATTCGTACTGACAGGATCCGGCGGCGCGCCTGATCCTCTACAAAATATGCAACGTTCCCGTCAACGTATGCCTCACCCACAGAAGGCAGACTACCGAATTTTTCCAGCAGCCAGCCGCCGAGTGTATTGAATTCTTCGGACTCAAGATTCAGTTTTAAGATCGCATTTACGTCTTCAATTTTCATATCTCCGGGAACAATATATTCATTTTTTCCCGCCAGTGTAACAAGTGATTCCGGTTCAATATCCGAAGTCGCGTTTTCATCCGTCATGCGTCCGAATACAACCCTCATGACATCGTCCATCGTTACAATGCCTGCGGTACATCCCTGTTCATCGAGTACAACTGCAAAATCCGTATGTTCCTTCCGGAACCTCGTAAGTACTTCCAAAACTGTAAAAGTTTCCGGTACAAACAACGCTGCAGCCATTCGTCTGCGGACAAATTTGTTATTTTCCGTATCTTTATCTGAGCTGAAAAGAACAGACTTATAATCAAGTATACCGATTATCGTGTCCGGAGTTCCCTCATATACAGGGATACGGGAACATCCGGATGTTCTGAATATGCTGATGACACTGCTGCAGTCAGCCTCTACGGAAACGGTACTTACAAGAGAACGATGTTTCATAATGTCGTGCGCATGAAGATCGCTGAATTTGAATATTTTGTACAGCATCCGGCTTTCACCGGCTTCCAGCGTTCCTTCATGTTCGCTTACATCTATCATCATCTTAATATCTTCTTCCGTCACAACATCACTGTCTGCCTTCCAGATTTTCTCCGCTGCAGATGCAGCAAACCGCGATATCTGTGAAAAAAGCCATACAACCGGAAAAAACAACTTTTCAAGAACCATAAGGGCAGGTGCAAATTTAAGTGCTGTCTGAGACGGATGAAGAACCGCAGCTGTCTTCGGAATTATCTGACCGAAAATCGTTACGCAGAACGTAATAACTGCAGTTGCTATACCGACTCCGCTGCTTCCGGCAATTTCGACAGCAAGTACCGTTGCAAGAGATGCCGCCAGCGTATTTACAAAATTCGTACCGACAAGCACAAGTGTAAGCAGTCTGTCCATATTACTTCTAAGCAGAAATGCAGTTTCAGCATGAGGAAGTCCGTTCTGTACAAGCTGCCGCAGCTTTATTTTTGAAAGAGAAAGGTATGCAGTTTCAGATGCCGCAAAAAAACCTATACACGCCACAAGAAAAATAAGTATAACAACGACGGAAACAATACGTTCCACGATCATTTCTCCTCTTTTCCCTGATGCAGTCTGAATACACGAACCTGATCTACACGGCGGTATTTTACAGACAGAACCGTAAATGTATAACCGTGAAAAGTGACTACATCATCCGTACGCAACAGGCAGTCAAGCCGTTCTTCCATCCAGCCGCCGAGCGTTTCATTTATTTCCGATGTGACAGGTATGTGCAGCATTTCACGCAGATCGATGAGAAGCGTATTTCCGGGAATGATAAAATCAGACGTATCAGTAATTTTATGCTGTGGTATACGTCCGCGCCGGTAGGAACCGGAACCTGTTACACCGAAAATTTCTCTGGAAATATCGTCCTGCGTTATAATTCCGTCTGTACCGGAATATTCATCAATAACAACCGCAAGCGACTGCCTGTTTTCTCTGAGCATCTGCTGTGCGGAGGACATTTTTTTTGTCCCCAGAATAAAAAGCGGAGGACGCATAACATTTTGTATAAGAAAATTTTCAGATGTCTCCTTATATGCAAGAAGATCCTTTACATATATAACTCCGATAATATCATCAATATCGCTGCGATACACCGGAAAACGCGACAATCTGGTCCGTTGTGCTTTTTCAATAATTCCGTGGTACGTCACGGTATTCGGTACCGAGGCAATCCTTGTACGGGGTACCATTATATCCTGTGCTTCAAGATCGGTAAATTTAAAGACACGGTTCATCATTGCATTCTCATCTTTTTTGAGTGTACCGTCTTCAGCCGCTGCATCAATATATGTTTTTATTTCTTCTTCGGTAAAAGTCTGTTTCGGCTTCTTCGTGTTAACGCCGAATACATTCAGTATCGCATGAGCAACAGCAGTAAATGCAATTGAAACTGGTTTTAAAACCGTCACGACAACTGTGATGAATCCCGACAACGCATACGCAATTGAATCCGGATTACGAGTTGAAAGCGTCTTCGGAGTAATTTCACCGAAAACAAGCAGAAGAACCGTCGTTACCAGTGTTGCAATTCCGACACCTTTGTCTCCGAATAAATCAAATGCTGCAGCGGCAAGGATAGATGAAAGCAGAATATTAACAAGATCGTTTGCCGCAAGCAGTGTGTTTATAAGTACGTCTTTTTTCTCAAGAAGCCTGCCTGCACGGACTGCACGTTTATCCCCGTTTTTCCGGCGTATACGCAGTCTGAGTTTGTTCATTGAAAGAAAGGAACTTTCAGAAATAGAAAAAAGTGCAGAAAGAATAAGAAGGACTGCTGCGGAAAACAACAGCCCTATAAGAGAAATTGAACTGGCAGGGGGAGGTTTGCTGTTTCCCATACCTTACTTCGATTCTGCAGATGAATCGCCTGGTTTTGCACTACCTGCAGCAGACTCTAGTTTTTTTACATAGTCAATAGTCTGCTGTATGGATGAAGCGTGTTCACTTTCCGGATCAGCATTGTAGGCAGCCTGCAGATAGGCAATAATAGTCGCATAATCCTGAGAACCGACAGATCCCAGCAGATACCCTGCCGTATAATAAGACTGCTGTGCATCATCCTTATCAAGTCTTCCGCCGACAGCTGCGTCAGCAAATACCTTTGCAGCGCCGGGGTAATCTCCTTTACCGTATAATTCAATTGCATCGGAATTGGCAGTCGCAAGTACATATTTACTCACCAGCCCTGACTCATTTTTTTTGTCCAGGTCAGGTACTTCGCGGTAAACATCTACAAGAAAATCACGGTAATTCTGGTCGGTCGCCTCATAAAGCGCGTCAATCGCTTTTACCTTTTCAATACCGGAACTTTTATCTGTTGCAGCTGCAAGATCGTTCACCTTTTTAATATCTTCAGTTTTATCCGTCAGTATTTTTAGATAGGCTTCGGGAGTAGCTTCAGAGGAATCATAGTCGATATATGAAACAAAATACCCGTCTTTTGTTGAAATATACACTGCCGGCGTCATCTGAGTCCTGTACTGAGACAGGATCTGCATGTTCCGTTTAAATTTTGCAGCATTATCATCAGCCGACTTCTGTTCTTTTTCCGTCGCATTATCAGCAGCGACTGTTTTCTTATATTCATCCTGTGTCACATCAATATTAACAAGGACAAAATTCTTTTTGGCAGCTGTAGTAAATTCTTTTGTGTTCAGAACAGTATCTTTCAGTGTTTTGCTGTCTTTATCCTCGCCTGTCTCCGAAACAAGCAGAAGAATGGATTTATTCTCCTTCCGGGCAAGTTTTTTTGCTGCATCATAATCATGATACCAGCCGAATTCGTCGGCCTTGACGCTTTTTTTTGCCAGTGGAAGCACAACAAAAACGACGGCAGCAGCGGCGGCTATAACAACCGCCGCAATTGATGCCGCTGCAATAATAATTTTTCCGGACACTTTACTTTTTGTGTTCTTTCTGTTCTCCGGTGTATTTTCCGGCATCTGTGTAGTCTCGTCAGACATTTTTATCTCCTGTTAAAACTCTCTCTCGTATTATTTGAAATACCTGACACCTGCTTTGAAAATATTCTGACAGGAGTTTTCGTATTTGTTTTCCAGCGGGTTCCCCGCGACATTTTTAATAAGGTCTGCGGAACTTCCGTATTTTCCATTTCCCAAAGTACGTTCACTATGACCCATTTTACCCAGAACGCGGCCATCAGGACTTGTAAGACCTTCAATAGCAAACAACGAACCATTCGGATTATCAGGTTCATTAATTGCAGGAATACCGTGTTCGTCTGCATACTGCGAAAACACCTGTCCTGCGGCGAACAGTTTTTCGGCCGTTTCCTTACTGATAACAATACGGCCTTCTCCGTGTGAAACAGGAACAAGATGCATCCGCGGATCAAGCACTGATGCATCGGCTGTCCAGGGACTCATCGCAGACACCATGCGCGTACGTACAATGCGTGAAATATGCCGGTTCACTTTGTTGAAAGTAAGTGTCGGACAATCGTCTGTCATATCACGGATTTCACCATAAGGGACAAGACCTGTTTTGATAAGCGCCTGAAATCCGTTGCAGATACCAAGCACTAGTCCGCCGCGTTTATTGAGCAGTTCCATTACCTGTTCCGCTATGCGTCCTTCCCGGATAACATTGGCAATGAATTTACCGGATCCGTCAGGCTCGTCTCCTGCAGAAAAACCGCCGGCAAGCGCAAGAATCTGCGATACAGCAAGTTCCTTTTCAAGAGCCTCAAGGGAATGTACCAGCGCTTCAGGAGTATTGTTTGTAAATACCAGAATTTTTGTTTCAGCCCCGGCAAGGCCGAACGCACGCGCCATATCGTATTCGCAGTTTGTACCGGGGAACACCGGGATAAGTACCCGCGGTTTTCTAACCGGAGCGGCAAATACCGTATTCTTTCTGGCTTCTTCAAGTGATTTATGCGTGCTGAGTGCAAACTGAGGAAGCGCAGGCTGCGTCTCTGCTCCCGAAACAGGAGGAAACACGTCCGCAAGTTTTGATTCCCATGCTGTCTGTACCTGAGCAAGCTTTACTGTTGTTAATACAATTCCTGCTTCTGCCGACTCGATCGTAATTTCCGGTTCTGCGATCGTTGTTCCCAGTTTTACGACTGTTCCCGGCTCAAAGCCGTCAAGACCGTCAAATGACGCATCGTCAGTTTCCACTATAATCGCCCCGTAAAGAGGGGTGAATAAATCTTTCGAAGATGAACTTCTGCAGCCTGCAAGTTTTGCGGCCGTACAGGACAGAGGTACTCTGCTGATTTCTGCGCCGATTCTGTTTCCCAGAGCCATTTTGGTAAGAGCCTCTGCTATACCGCCGGCACCGACCGGATACATTGCAAAAATCTTTCCTGCTTTATTGTACGTATAAAGCGCATCGCTGTTCTTCGTGAATACGGCAAAATCAGGGGCAAGGAGTTCAGAATAGGGAACGGTAACGAGATATATGCCGTCACCGGCTTTTTTAAACGAACCGCTTGTAACATTTTCCGCTTCATCGTGTGTAACCGCAAATGAAACGAGCGTGTGCGGTACATTCAATTTTTCAAACGTACCGCTCATACTGTCCTTTCCGCCGATAGATGCAGTTCCCATTGCTTCCTGCGCGTCGATCGAACCAAGCAGTGCCGCAGCCGGATAGCCCCATGTTTTTCCGTCGACAGCACGACCGAAAAACTCCTGGAATGAAAGTCTGCTTGAAGACGCCCTGCCGCCTATACACGTAATCTTTGCAAGAGATGAAAGAACTGCCGTCTGTGCGCCGTGCCACGCACTCCACTGACCGACACGGGGATCAAAACCGAATGTCATTAAACTTACCGTTGAAGTTTCTCTCGGAGCGGACACCGGAATTTTTGCAGCCATACCGGCCTCCGGTGTACACTGAAAACGTCCGCCGTACGGGAAAAGCACGGATGAAGCGCCGATTGAACCGTCGAAACGTTCTCCCAGCCCGCGCTGAGAACAGCATGCAAGGTCTTCCATATCTGCAATCCATGCATCATACAGCGACTTCGGCAGTTTTTTTGCAACGCTTTCAAGGGGATTCACAAGCGGTGATTTCTGCTGCGGAGCGGGACTCTCAATGACAGCATCGGCTTCATGATGGGCACCTGCAGCATCCAGAAAATCCCGTGCAATGTCTACGATAGTTTTCCCGCGCCATTTCATAACAAGGCGGTCAGTATCGGTTACTTTTGCAACCACGACAGCGTTCAAATTTTCTGAAGCTGCATATGCAATAAACTTATCCGCATCACGTTCTCTGACTACAACTGCCATACGTTCCTGGGATTCAGAAATTGCAAGTTCTGTACCGTTAAGTCCCTCGTATTTCTTGGGAACAGCGTCAAGATTGATATCGAGTCCGGAAGCAAGTTCACCCACCGCAACAGAAACACCGCCTGCACCAAAATCGTTCGAACGGCGGATCATGAGACTCACATCTTTATTGCGGAACAGACGCTGTATCTTCCGCTCCTCAACCGCATTACCCTTCTGCACTTCAGCTGCAGCTGTCGTAACCGATTTTTCGGTATGCACTTTGGAAGAACCGGTTGCACCACCTATACCGTCACGCCCTGTACCGCCGCCGAGAAGAATTACCACATCACCGGGTTCAGGTCTTTCGCGGATCACCGTATCAACAGGAGCTGCCGCAATGACTGCCCCGAGTTCCATACGTTTTGCCGTATATCCCGGATGATAAAATTCAGTAACCTGACCTGTAGTAAGACCAATCTGGTTTCGGTATGAACAGAATCCCTGAGCCGCTTCACGGCAGAGTTTTATCTGAGGAAGTTTTCCCTTTACTGTTGCAGAAAGCGGTATCGTCGGATCGGAAGCTCCCGTAACACGCATCGACTGATAGACCCATGAACGTCCGGAAAGCGGATCTCTGATCGCGCCGCCGATGCACGTTGCCGCACCGCCGAACGGTTCAATTTCAGTCGGGTGGTTGTGCGTTTCATTCTTAAACATAAGGAGCCACCGCTCGGCTGCATCCTTTGAATCAGCAGGAAGAGGATTTCCGTTTTTATCGGTCGTA
>JALNVF010000080.1 GCA_023231445.1 Treponema sp.
GGATCATCGACCTTTAGCGAACCGGAAGGTTTATGCTCGGATATCATAGTGGTCAGTACCGGTCAGGCCCGGATTCTGTTCTTTTTTTGTTCTTTGATATTGACAATTGGCTCACCATATCATTAGTTTAACCTGCTTTTGTGGTTTTTGCGTAGCAAAAATTGGCGTAAAACTTGCGTTAAGAAGCCGCAGGCTTTAGCAAGTTTTATGACAAAACAAATGTCAGGTTGAAACTTTTGTTAGTCGAAATTATTTATTAATTAACATTTCAATTACCTTTTCTGCGTTATCGCATAGATAATAGCCTTTACCCTCAGATTCTAACTTAATTTTGTAAGAAATTGAATTTATAGCTTTAATTGCATATTCCAAAAACTCAATGTCTTTTTGAAGATCTTCAATTTGTTTTACTAAAGAATCTTGATTTGGTTGAACTACAACTGATGGAGATTCTTTCATTACTTTATAGCTAAATAAGTAATCAAATTTTCTAATCTTGTTTTTTTCTCCACCCTGTATTAATGTGAATGTTCTGTTTGTATCTGATATGATGACTTCAAATAGTAATACATCTTTATATGAATAGACATATTTACTATTGTCCTCAGAAAACTGAAAACCTTTTGCAGCCAATAAATGAGAAATTTCGTCAATAATGACTTTATCAATTTGACGTTTTCTATTAACAGTTAATTCATCAAGCTCTTTATCTAGTCTTTTTGATTGTGCTGTTTTTTCTGCTATTTCAGCCATTAGCTCTTCTTTACTTGACTTCGCTTTTGCATCCGAGTCAGCCTTTTTGATTAAATCATCTAAATCCATAAGACACCTCCATGGTAACAATTTGTAGTATGATAATTTCTAATATTTATTAACAAAAAATAATTTGATAATATTTTTACTTCTAATAGAATTGAACACTTTTCATAAAAAATAATCACTTAACAAAATGATATATATAGTAAAAATTATTTATTTTTTCTTCTGCGCCGCAAGGCGTCCGTCCAACAACATTTACTCTGTTCCTGATAACTATCTTATTCCCATGATTCAGTCAGTATAAGATACTGTTTATTTTTATATCTATTTTTAATACTGAAAGTTAAGAAGTTCAATATAAAATTTATTCTGATCCGTCTAAATTGCTTATTTGTGCATATTTTTCCTGCTGCGCTCGATTATGAGCGTCATATTGTACGGAAAAATAAAAAAGTCCCGTGCCGCCGAAACAGGCTACAGAACTTCGGTTCTATCGAGTCGCCTGAAACAGGCTTTCAAAGGAAACCATGTATTAAGAATATTATAACACCTTATATTCAGAATAAAGGGAAATTTGATTGATTTTTTCTCCAATTTCTCACAAAATCAGCAAAACAAGTATACTAAAATATAGCCTGAATATCTATGGGTATCACGAATACCACGGATTTTCCGTCTCCCGGGCAGGGATATGAGAAGGAAACGTTTGACTTCAACAGGATTGTATGTAGGGCACCTCTAAAAACTCACTTTCAGTGACCTTTTAGAGGTGCCGTCGAGTTTTAAGTCGTTGTAATATCACGACTTAAAACATCGCTCTTTCAGAGTTACCTCTAAAAACTGAAGTTTTTAGAGGTTCCCTGTAGTAAAATAAAAACAAAGCTCTCTGCTGCAGGGAATTCATGCAAATTGCAAAAAAGGGACTTGAGTCCATCCCTTAAAAACAGCAACCTTTTATAAAAGCACTCCATTATAACAAAAGGGTGACTGCATTACCTGTATAGCAGGTATAAATGGTGCCGGTAAATCTTCTATATTAACAGCCATATCTAAAAGCACCCAGGCTGGCAGCTCGATCTGATTCTGCATACAAAGAAATTCATAAAAGAAAGCTGAACTAATACAGCCCGGGTTGTTCTGTTGCAGACAATGTTACTTTTTTGTTATATTTCGTTTTATTGACAGTTTTTCCGAATTCAGAGAAAATCAAAAAGTCAGTGAATGTCAACGGCGGCAGCCGTAGAAGGATATTTTATGAATAATGACAATTCAGTTAATCAGGCAGCATGGGGACCGTTGAAATTTCATTTTCAGGTACAGTGGGACGGCAAGGACATGTCTTTTCAGGAAGTCTCCGGACTGGATATGACAACGGAACCGATTGAAAACCGGCAGGGGGCTTCCTCCCCGCAGTTTCCGAAGATGCCCGGACTCGTACGGTGCGGAACAATAACGTTGAAGAAGGGTACTTTTACAGCAGACAAAAGATTTTATGACTTTTTAAATCAGAGCAGGACCGGTACGGTGGAATGTATGCCGGTGACAATCACTTTGATCGACGAAAGTGAAAATGAAAACAACTCCGCAGTTATGAGATGGACATTGAGCGAAGCCAGACCGGGTAAGATTACGGGATCGGAACTGACGCCGGACGGTAAGAATATCCGGGTGGAATCCCTTGAAATTATGCACACGGGAATTACTGTCGATAAGGGCTGATGTTTCTTTCAGGAACGAGACGGCGTGCCAGCGCCCTGTTTTATGTCCGGAAAGATCCGGATTCATTGTAGGTGAACCAATTTGTAACAATATTGGCATAAGAAGGATAGAATGAAATTCATCAGAAATTTCATGGGGCTGCTTATTACAGCTGTCTTTGTATCAGGATGTACACAGGGGGCGTCGTCCGTAAAAAAACGGATAAAGCGATAACGTCGTTCAAGATTGAGACCGCGTCTGCATTTGCAAACGAAACTTACGATTATAATGACGACAGTGGAACTCAAAAAAAACCGGCATAGTATGTTACGCTGACAACGATTACGTCCGACAATATCGATGCACTGATCATTGATAAAGGGGTTTACACATATACTGAAATTTACGGAAATGATTAATTAACACGAAGCTTCAGTTTTTTCGGTTACTGTTTATTTGTTTTTGATATAATGGTACATTATTGTAGAAAAGCAGAAAACCGATGGATAATGGAGCGTATATGCCGCAGGAATCTGAACTGCAGTTCATAATCACTGCAGACAGTTTTATTGTTGATGAAACGGGTGCGAAAAGCGGCACTGCGCTGGCTGCTGCGTTTATTGCCGGCAGGTACGGCGCGCTGTTCGAACTGGGGTTCTCAGCACGTCCTGAAGGTGGTTCTTCCTCTCTGGATTTTTTATACCGACTGGCCTCGTCGTTCGTGGATACGCTGACTGACCGTTCCGATCTGCAGCTTGTACGGGAATCTGTTTCCGTTCTGCCCGGCGACGGGACGTGTGAAACGCTCATGCGGGTGCGTCCGTTCTGTCCGGGCGCCGAATACATTTCGCGCAGCTGGATTGAAAAGCAGTTTGTACAGCTGAGTGCGGTCTTTTCAAAAGAGCTTGCATCTTTTCAGGGAACGGCGGCGGAATATCTTTCAGAAAAAAACAAACAGCTCCGCATTCCGGAGCGCATCTTCTTCCATCTGGTGGAAAACCGTAGCGATCCGCTTCCGTTTGCTTTCCTTGCAACATATGCGGCAGAAGGTGAAGACGGGGAGGTGCACCATTTTCCGCTGAGCCATGCGCTTACCGAATATCGTGACGACCGGGAGAAACTGCTCGGGCTGCTTTCATGTCTTGAAAAAACGGCGGCCTGTTCTCCGCTCGTCGATTCGTTTATGAAGTCGGGGGAGTTGTTCCATCCGCTGAAATTATCCGCTGATGAGGCATATGCCTTCTTTAAAGCGGTTCCTGAAATTGAAAAAGCGGGGATTCTCTGCAGGGTACCGGACTGGTGGAAGAAAAAGAAGTCTTCCGTTTCGCTGCAGGTGACACTCGGCGATAAGAAGAAGTCGTTTGTCGGATTCGATTCGCTTGTTTCTCTTACTCCGTCGATCAGTGCGGACGGCACGGTACTTTCACGGGACGAGATTGCGGCAATGCTTGAGGAAGCGGAGGGGCTTCGTCTTATCAGGGGCAGGTGGGTTGAAGTCGATCATGCGCATTTGAAATCCATACTCAAAGCGTTCGATGAAACGTCCGGTGACATCACGCTGCTTGACGCGCTCAGAATGGAAGCCGGCATGAAAACCGGTGCGTTCCCGGCAGACGTTGATGCGACAGTGACGAACGGTAAATGGTTTTCCGGACTGCTTAAAAAAGTGCATTCTCCCGTTCCTTCCGATTTTGTGCTTCCGGAAGATTTCTGCGGTACGCTCCGTCCGTATCAGCAGACGGGCGCTTCGTGGCTTTCGTATATGGGTACGCTCGGATTCGGTGCCTGTCTTGCTGACGACATGGGTCTGGGGAAAACGGTGCAGGTGCTTGCGTATCTTGAACAGCTGCGGAACGACAGTAAAACTGCGCACGTGCTGCTCGTTGTTCCGGCGTCACTGCTGGGGAACTGGGAGAGTGAAATCAGAAAGTTCACGCCGTCACTGCCATATGCGGTTATTCACGGAAAGGCGGCGGATGAAAATATACTCACAAAAAAGCTGCCGTTTCTGACGCTTACGACGTATGGAATGGTAACGCGGCTTGCATCGTTTGCGGCGGTAAAATGGAACGGCGTTATTCTCGACGAGGCGCAGGCGATTAAAAATCCGGGAACAAAACAGACACATGCGGTAAAAAAAATTACCGCTCCGGTGAGGATTGCCATGACCGGTACGCCTGTTGAAAATAATCTGACTAACCTGTGGTCGCTGTTTGATTTCCTAGACAAAGGCCTGCTTGGTTCGTCGAAGGAATTCACCGCGTATGCAAAGAAACTCGGGGACAGTCCGGAAGAATACGGAAAACTTCGGACGCTGGTGTCTCCGTTTATCCTCCGCCGGCTCAAATCCGATAAGACAATCATTGCGGACCTGCCTGAAAAACTGGAAACGGTAGATTACATTGAGCTTTCAAAAAAGCAGACGGTTTTGTACAGACGTGAGATTGAAAAACTTGCGGAAGCGGTACAGAATACAGAAGGTATTAAACGAAAAGGACTTGTGCTTTCAACGATTGTGAAGCTCAAGCAGATATGCAATCATCCCGGACAGTTTCTGGGACAGCAGCAGTACGATCCTGATGAAAGCGGAAAGTTCGACATGCTGCGGACGGTGTGCGAAACAATTTACGAAAAAAGGGAGCGCGTCCTGGTGTTCACGCAGTTCAGGGATATTACCGGTGAGCTTGCGGAATTCCTTGCTTCGGTATTCCATGAAGAAGGACTTGTCCTGCACGGCGGTGTTCCGGCAAAGAAGCGTACGCAGCTTGTTGAACAGTTCAACGGTGAGCGGTACGTTCCGTTCATGGTACTCTCGCTCAAAGCCGGCGGAACGGGACTTAACCTTACCAAAGCGAATCACGTGATCCACTTCGACCGGTGGTGGAATCCGGCTGTCGAAAATCAGGCGACCGACCGGGCATACCGCATCGGGCAGGAAAAAAACGTTATGGTTCATAAGTTCGTCTGCCGGGGGACGGTTGAAGAGCGGATAGACGAAATGATAACGGATAAGAAAAAAGTTGCGGAAAATGTCGTCAGAAGCGGCGAGTCATGGATTACGGAATTGTCCGATGCGGATCTGATGAATCTGCTTGCGCTCAAATAAGGCGGGTGAAGTATGGGATATTACAGTGAGTTTTCAAATTATCATTCTGCGACTGCCGGTGAAATAAAAGCGAAGAGCATTGCGTTTCTGAAAAAAGCAGCTGCGAAGAAAAAAGAACTGCATCCGGTCGTGCTTGAGGGAAGGGCGATTACGAAAAGCTGGTGGGGAACGTCGTGGTGTACGAACCTGGAACGGTATGCTGATTACGAAGCCCGTCTTGAACGCGGCAGAAAATACGTACGCGCCGGAGCTGTCGTTGATCTTGAAATAGAAGAAGGCATCATTTACGGTGCTGTACTCGGTTCACGGGCGAAACCGTATGAAGTGCAAATAGAAATACAGCCGCTTGCGGAAGGCGTGCGCGGAAAACTGGCAGAGCAGTGTAGCAGTAAAATAGAAAACATCGAATCACTCGTAAGGGGTTCGTTTCCCGATTCGCTCAAAGATCTGTTCTACAGTAAAGGAGGTCTGTTTCCTTCTCCGCGTGAGATATGTTTTAACTGCACCTGTCCCGACTGGGCGTCGCTCTGCAAACATGTTGCAGCCGTACTGTACGGAGTAGGCGCGAGGTTTGACGAGGACCCGCTTTTGTTTTTCAAATTACGCGGAATCGACGTGAATGATTTCATCGACAAAGCAGTCAGCAGTAAAGTGGAGGAAATGCTTTCTCACGCCGGCCGCCGCACTGGCCGCATGATGGATGACGATACGGCAGCGAAGCTGTTCGATGTAATCGGGTAATGAAATTGTTAAAAATACAAGGTAGAGGCGGATTGGATGTTTCGTGATCTTGACAGAATACAAAAGCTTGTCGGAAATATAACAGCGCATGACCTTGAACACGTTGACTGTGCGGTGTGCACTTCATTCGGAGTTTTCGTACCGAGCACCGGATACTGCGGATATGCCGTTACCGAAAATCATACACACCCCGGATATATGTTCATTATCTTCGGCAGCGAAAAACAGCACATGGTAGAACCTGCCGTTACGGTGGAAAAAGATCATTTTCTTGCGTGTGCACTTTCTCCGCTCATTCCTCATACGGAAAAAATGGAAGGCGATTTCAACAGATATTATGCGGTTATTATTGAATCAGCATGGTTTGAAAAGATTTACCGTTCATATACTGATAAACCTCCGGCGAGTTTATTCTGGTATCAGTTTGAAATTCCTGCTGCAGTCGTTTTTTATCTGAGGCAGTTTATACGTGAATATGAAGACGATGGTACTAATTCGGATACAGTGCTGGGCAGTTTTGCCGCAGTTGTTACGCATACTATTGTGAGGGCCATGCTTCACGACGAAGGCGGAAATAAAGATGCAGCCGGAGAGAACGGAATGGAAAAGACCGTTGAATATATGGAACAGCATTTTGGTGAAAAACTGACAGTCCGTCAGCTTGCAGGTACCGCTCTTCTGTCGGTGCCTCAGTTTGACCGGAAATTCAGACAGTTGTACGGGAAGTCTCCGTTTACGTATCTTACTGAAGTACGTGTTTCAAAAGCAAAGCAGCTTTTGAAAAAAACAGATGCATCACTTACGGAAACGGCATACCGCTGTGGTTTTTCATCTCCTGCAAATTTTAGTTCAATATTTAAAAGATATACCGGTGCAGCTCCGTCTGTATACCGTGATGTGTATAACCCGAAGAATG
This sequence comes from Treponema sp., assembly GCA_023231445.1. Taxonomy (GTDB): domain Bacteria; phylum Spirochaetota; class Spirochaetia; order Treponematales; family Treponemataceae; genus Treponema_D. The sequence goes on from JALNVF010000080.1 coordinate 7,221, forward strand.
ATTAAATAGTAAAAAGAAAGATTAAATAAACAAAGAAAGATATATGCACTTCCTGTATGATTGGCCGAAAAGGAAGGTATATGATGAACAGAAACGATATGATTCAGGCAGTCCGCAAAAATCCGGTATTCTATCTTGCGACTATGGACGGTAATCAGCCGCGGGTAAGGGGAATGCTTTTGTACAGTGCGGGAGACGACGGTATTATTTTTCATACCGCAAAGCAGCGCGATTTATTCGCTCAAATCATGAAAAATAACATGGTTGAACTCTGCTTCAATGCAGACGGCGCACAGATCAGAATCAGCGGAAAACTTGAACTTGTCGAAGACGACCTGCTCAAGGATAAAATTGCTTCCGATCCGTCAAGAGCCTTTCTTGCTCCCTGGCGGAATTCGGTATCCGCCGGAGAATTCCATGCACAGTTCGCCGTGTTCAAAATGACAAAAGGTCACGTTACCGTATGGACAATGGAACGGAACCTTGAACCGAAAATTGAATTCGAATACTAAGAGGGTGTGGCCGGATTTTCAGCCGGCCTGCTGCTTTACTGGTTGTGTTCAACCCAGATAAGCTTTCCTGTATCGTAGCCAAGTGATTCCGCTTCCGCCAGATAATGCTGTTTTACCTCATCGGGAATTGTTTTTTCTCTGGACAGAATCCAGAGATATTTCGTACTGCTGCCGGCGATAAGCGCATACCTGTAATCAGGGTCGAGCGCTATAATATTGTACGCTCCGTAGAACGGGCCGAAAAACGATACCTCAAGTGCACCCGTCGTATCGGAGCCTCTGAACCGGGCTTTGCCCCTGGCTTCTTCCCATTTGTTTTTTTTGTAGTTGTAGCCTTTATTCAGAACACTGATGTAGCCGTCTTTACGGAGTGTATACTCTGCGGTTGTGTTGTTGAGGTTTTTTTCGAATGTGAAGTCGAATCGTGCTGTCTCATACCATTTTCCAAGATATCTGGTCTTGTCGAGGTTTGATACGGCAGCCGCGCCTTTTGGAATTGTTGCACAGCCAGAAGACAGCAGAAGCAGGCAGACTGCGGAAAGTATCACCGCAGGATACTGCGGATACATACGGTTTTTCATAGGACCTCCTCGTTGATCGTTTCAGTTCTAACGTTCGATAAAAGCAGCAGTTTCTTTTATTCATTATAGTACATAAAAGTGTGTTTTTCCGGGATTTTATACTGATTACTTGAATACCGATTTTTCGATTTCAGCCCCTGTTATCGGTCTGCTGAAGAAATATCCCTGTATGTAGTCGCATCCGAATTCCCTGAGTCTGTCGTACTGATGTTCCGTTTCCACTCCTTCTACGGTGATTTCCAGTCCCAGACTGTGAGAGAGATCAATAATGTTCTTTACGAAGCTGTCTTTTCCATCCAGCAGATACAGGTCAATGAGTGATTTGTCAAGTTTGATTTTACTGACGGGTATGTACGTAAGATAACTGATGGACGAATACCCTGTGCCGAAATCGTCAAGGGAGAGCTTTATTCCGCATGCTGCAAGATCCCTGAACAGCTGTATTGATTTTTCACTTTTGTTTAAAAATACGCTTTCGGTAATTTCAATTTCAATCAATGAAGGGGAAATGTCATATTCAACAAGCAGGTTTTTTACAAATTGCACATATTCCGTATCAAGCAGCTGTTTACTTGAATAATTAATTGATACCGGATGAATTGTCCGGCCTGCTTTTTTCCAGAGAGAAAGCTGTTCTATGACTTTTCTTGTTACAATGCGTCCGATAGTAAGAATCGTTTCTGATTCTTCTGCGATGGGAATAAACTGCCCTGCTCCTATCTGACTGTTTTTGAGACGCAGCAGCGCCTCATATCCGTATGTCTTTCCCGTATCTGTATCTATCTGCGGCTGATATACGATGAAAAAACCGTCATGAAGACAGGCGTTGTTCAGCAGGGCTTCTATCCGGTTTTTCCGGTCAAGTTCGGCTTTCATTGAGTCGTCAAAATAGGCAAATGAATTTTTTCCGGCATTTTTAGCTGCATACATGGCTATATCGACTTTTGTGAGGAGATCGCTTGTCTGTATAAGGTCTCCTGTTGAATTTGAACAGACTATACCAATACAGCTTTTTAAATACTGTTTTCTACCATTAATAAAAAAAGGTTTTTGAAACTGCTGCCGTATATACATAAGAAGATCTTTTGTTTTTTCACATTCAGGTTCCGGAGTAATAATCAGAAATTCATCGCCTCCGATCCTGAATACGCTGCATGGGTATGTGTCTGATACATCCTTTAAACGGTGTGCGACTTCAATCAGAATCTGATCTCCGCATATATGTCCGTATGTATCATTGATGTTTTTAAAATTGTCGATGTCAAGCATCATGATTGTTAATCCGTACCGCTGTTTACTCAGGTTTTTCAGGGCGGAACGTCTGTTGGGAAGATCTGTCAGGTAATCATGTTCCGCCTGATACTGGAGCCGCTGGGTAAAACGGCGTCTGCGCAGATTGTCGTAGAAAACGAGAATAAGGAGCAGCAGCAGTGTTGAAAGAATTATAAGTACTGGTCGCAGAAGCGGTTCGTACCGCTCCAGCAGAGTTTTGGGCTTATTAATGATGACTGCATTCTCCGGTACAAGCCGGAGACCAATTCCGTATTTTTTCAGTATCCGGTAATCAAAAATATACCTGCTCTCGCCATTTGTAACGACGTGTAAGGATGCAATATCAGTTCCGTTGAAAACGGCCATGACCATGGATGCGGCTTTTTTTCCGGAATCTTCATATGAGACGACTTTCCCTCCGATAAGGCCTTCTCCGATTCCGCCGATTCCGGTCCGGTAGACCGGTGCACGGCAGTATTCGGTAATGAGGCGGACGCTTTCCGGAATTGTATACGGTGTGCCGTTTTTATCTTCTGCGGCATTAAGATATAGTACGACAGAATCGGGAGGAATGTCTGTTAACCGTTTTCTGAATTCCGCAGGAGAACACACAGACGAATCGATTGCAGAGAAGGTGTATCCCCTGAAATCTTTTTTGAGCTCATTGAACTGTTTACGGTCTCCTGTACCCGACAGTGTATCATCGTAAATACCAGTAATCTGTTCAGTCTGCGGCTGGAAACGGAGTGCAATATCCACCGTATCCTTCAAATAAAAATTTTCGACTGCTCCGGTGATCATGGGGTTCCCGTCAAAATGTTCTGCGTATGCGATGTCATTAACACAGAAAAAAACAATCGGAATATCTTTGAAGAGTTCGCTCTGGTATTTTTCCGCAAAGTGGAGTGCCGCATCGTCACCGGTAACAACCGCATCATATTTTGAATGGGAGCGGAGTTTATATGCAAGGTGTTCATAGAACAGTCTGACATTTTCCGGTGTATTGTACTGCTTCATATCCATATATTCGACATCGAGCGGAATCCCCGCACTGTCGAATACTGCGTGCAGACCTTTCTTCTGCAGACCGACCAGTTCGTAGCTTTCACTGTACGAACTGATAAAGAGCACCTGCTTTGCCCGGACAGGCATACAGGAAATTAAAAAGAGGACGCAAATAAGCTTAAAAACCATAATGGACTTGTTTGCATTTCTCACAATAAAAATTATACGGTGAAAAATGCGAAAAATCAATTTTAAGGGAAGATTGCTTTTTGTCAGTGCGCAGGACTGCTGATTTTTATTCCGAAACTTGCTGCCTGAACTGTTCTGCATGTGTACGAGAGCACGCTTTTCCCGTTGATGCACAGGTCGGAAGAACTGCCGCCGTCGAATTCCATTGCATCGGTACAGCCCATTGCCTTGAATATGGAGGCACACTGGGTATAGGAAAGCCCGGTGCTTTTGTGCCGGTGTTCTCCCTCGACGACGAGCAGATATAACGTCTGTCCGTCCTCTGAAATGCCTGCACCGCTGCGGGAATCATACCTGCTTACACGGAATTCTTTTTTATTTCCGGTACGCAGTATGGTAAAGAATCCTCCGAACGCATATTCTGCATTCCGTACCGCTTCTTCTGTCTGGTTATCTACGATGGATGCACGGTAATATGTGCCGTTACCAGGTACTGTCCTGAAAACGAGCGCACTGTAACGCGGTACACAGGGCGAATACGGTACCTCCTGTACTATGTGTATACCGACAATTTGTTTTTTTCCGGTGAACGGCGATGTGTTTACCGCTACTGTACAGCCGTATGTACGTGCAAATTCTGCGGTCCGCATTGCATGAGGTTCTGTTCCTTCCCGTTTCATTCCGGGAACGGCGGCAAGTTCAATGCCTTCTGTTCTAAGATCGATGCGGACTGCATGCCAGCATACGGGAAAGGTGGTGTTTTCAAAATCTGTACGGTCAACTCCGTGGCAGATGTTTTTCCAGTTGAACGATTCAGGTATGTACAGCTGCTCTGGCACCGGCAGTTCACTTGCTGCCGTGTCCGGTACGGGACGGCTTGTACAGGATATGAATACGGACAGACAGATAAGTAAAACTTCAGACAGGAATTTTACAGCTGTTTTTTTCATGGAAAAAGTATAGTATGATTTTCGCAGGGCAGCAATCCGTACTGAACGTACCGGCAGATTGCGCAGGCAGTTCCGGAGGTCGATGAATGAAGCAGCGAATTCACTATAATTTTACCGGATGTGTTCAAGGGGTCGGATTCCGGTTTACGGCTTCCCATGCGGCTGCAGCACTTGGCCTTACCGGATGGGTACGTAACGAATACGACGGAAGCGTAACTATGGAGGTGCAGGGAGAAGAAGAGGCTCTTGCGGCTGTTGTTGAACTGATTGAAAGAAGTCCTTCTATATATATTGATCAGGTTCGTTCTGAAGATATGCCGCTCGACATGGAGGAAAAAGCTTTTAAAATCAGATTCTGATTTTTTATATGTATGGTTGACTAGTCCTGAAGCTGCGGGGTAGTATTTGTCCATGAAATTCAGTCTTCGGAGTACTCCCGTTGTTGTATTACTTGCATTAGTATGCTGTCTGTTATGGGGAAGTGCATTCCCTGTCATCAAAATCGGTTATGCGGTTCTGTCGATTGAGAAGGCGGACGTTTCGTCACAGCTGCTTTTTGCCGGCTGCCGTTTTTTTCTTGCAGGGGTAATCGCAGCAGCCGCAGGCAGCGTTGCAGCTAAAAAACTGCTCGTGCCGCGTTCGTCTGCAGCCTTTATTCGGATTATCTGCCTGGCTCTGGTACAGACAGTCATACAGTATGTCTTTTTTTATATCTCACTTGCACATACAACGGGAATAAAAGGAGCCATTCTTGAAAGTCTTAATATTTTCTTTTCCATACTGGCCGCTTCTCTTATATTCCGCATGGAAAAAATTTCGGTCAGGAAGCTGCTGGGATGTTTTATCGGATTTGCAGGTATTATCCTTGTGAATCTGGCAGGTTCCGGCGGAATGCAGAATATGGACATGCACTTTACGCTGACGGGGGAAGGTTTCATGATTATTTCGACTGTCGGAGCGGCTTTTGCATCTGTCCTGCTGCGGCTCTTTTCCCGGTATGACAATCCTGTGCTTCTGACCGGCTGGCAGTTTGTATTCGGTGGAATCGTCATGTGTGCTGCAGGTTACTTTACCGGAGGGAGGCTGTCGTTTACTTCCGTGCATGCCGTACTGCTGCTGTTGTATCTGTCGATTCTTTCTGCGGCGGCCTATTCTTTGTGGTCTGTTCTGCTTAAATACAACGATGTTTCCCGTGTTACGATATTCGGATTTATGAATCCGGTTTTCGGAGTAATCCTTTCTGCGCTTCTTCTCGGTGAAAGCGGCACCCTTAGAGACTGGAAAGTTCCTGCTGCACTTGTTCTTGTATGCGCAGGTATCTTTCTGGTAAACATGAGAAAAAAGACGTCTGCCCGCAGAGAAAATGGTGACTGACAGAAATATTTATCCGTGCAGAGTGTTTTACCCTCTGCCGCTCAATGCCGGGATTGTTGATTGACATAATTTTATGACAATGGTACAGTTATGCCTTCAGAAGTTTGATAAAAAAGCGACAAAGGAGTTGCATATGTTATTACAGTACTGGTGATAATATGTGTAACTCCTTTTGCTTTTTGATCTGCTTTCTGATATCTGCTGGAGGTTTGAAATGTTGAAAAAGGTTATTGGAACGTTGGCAATGGCTGTTCTTGCAGTCAGTATGTCGTTTGCTGCCGGTAAGAAAAAGGCACCTGTTTTTAAAGTCGGTGTCATTTATGTCGGTGATGCAAATGAAGGATATACCGAAGCGCACATGAAAGGTATTGCCGAAATGAAAAAAACACTGGGGCTTGCTGATTCTCAGGTCATTGAAAAGACGAACATTCCTGAAGATGAAACATGCTATGATGCAGCTGTCGATCTGGCATCTCAGGGATGTACGCTTATTTTTGCTAACAGCTTCGGTCATGAAGATTATATGCTGCAGGCTGCGAAAGAATATCCTGATATTCAGTTCTGCCACGCGACCGGATATAAAGCAGCTTCAAGCAAACTGCCGAATATGCATAATTATTTTACTGCCATCTATGAGTCCCGGTATGCCGGTGGTATTGTTGCCGGTCTTAAACTGAACGATATGATTGCAAAAGGTAAAATCACTGCAGCAAACTGTAAAATAGGCTACGTCGGTGCATATCCGTATGCTGAAGTTGTAAGCGGATATACGTCGTTTTTCCTCGGAGTCCGCAGTGTCTGTCCGTCGGCAACAATGGAAGTCCGTTATACGAACAGCTGGGCCGATATGACGCTTGAAAAGGAAACGGCAGAGGCGCTTATTGCCGACGGCTGTGTCCTTATCAGTCAGCATGCCGATACGACGGGTGCGGCAACTGCCTGTCAGGCACATAAAGTACCGATCGTCGGATACAACGTCGATATGACTTCCGTTGCTCCTGATGCTGCCCTTACTTCCGCTGCGATCAACTGGGGTGTCTATTATACCTATGCCGGGCAGTGTGCAGAAGAAGGAAAACCGATTGCGACAGACTGGTGCAAAGGATATGCAGCAGACGCAGTTCTTATTACTCCGGTTAACGACAAAGTTGCGGCAGCAGGAACAGAAGCAAAAGTTACCGCTGCTGAAGCTGCACTCAAAGCAGGAAAAATCAGAGTTTTTGACACGAAATCCTTTACAGTAGGCGGAAAAAAGCTTGAAGATTTAATTGCGTCAAACAAAGATTTTGCAAAGTACGCTGCATATGTAAAAGACGGTTATTTCCACGAGTCTGAACTGATTTCTGCGCCGGCATTCGATATCCGTATTGACGGTATAAAAGAACTGACCGCTCAATAAAAAATCATATTTTTTACGGCAGATGCTCATTTTTGTGGGCGTCTGCTTTTTCAAGTTTAAAAAAATTACCTAAAAGCAGGAGCTGGCGATATGGAAGATATACCGGTCATAGAACTGCGGGGAATTACCAAACGATTCGGATCTGTTGTTGCGAATGACGCGGTAGACCTCGAGATTCATGCGCACGAAATTTTATCGGTCCTTGGGGAGAACGGCAGCGGAAAAACAACGCTCATGAACATCCTGTCGGGAATATACCGTCCCGACGAGGGGCAGATTTTCGTACACGGTAAGGAAGTCCGTATTTCTTCTCCGCGCGATGCACTTTCTTTAAAAATAGGCATGATCCATCAGCATTACCGCCTTGTGAACGTTTTTACTGCAGCCGAAAATATTATTCTCGGGCTTAAGGGGCGGGCAGTCCTTGATATGGAAACTATTGAAAAAGATATCCGTGCTATTATTGATACGTACGGTTTTGAACTTGATCTTCATAAAAAAATTTACGAAATGTCTGTTTCCCAGAAACAGACGGTCGAAATCGTAAAGGCTCTTTACCGTGGTGCGGATGTACTGATTCTGGACGAACCGACCGCTGTTCTGACTCCGCAGGAAACGGAAAAACTGTTCGCCGTTCTGCGCAATATGAAGGCTTGTGGAAAGTCCGTTATTATCATTACGCACAAACTGCAGGAAGTACTTGACGTTTCCGACCGGGTAACGGTTCTCCGCCGGGGAAAATATGCCGGTACGCTTATTACAGCTGACTGTGATATGTCGGTGCTTATTGAAAAAATGGTCGGCGAACGTATAAGTCTGGACATTCAGCGTACGGAACCCGTTCATCCGCAGCTGCGGCTTAAAGTGGAAAATGTCACCTGCCGTCATTCCGACGGACGACTGTCGCTCCACGACGTTTCGTTTACGGCA
>JALNVF010000081.1 GCA_023231445.1 Treponema sp.
ATCTTCCGGCAGCGGCCTTCCCCACTTGTCAATGGCGGCTCCTCCTGCAATAACGTTTTTATAGGTAAACGTATGTCCGAATTTTTTTGCAACAGCGTCCAGTACGTGCACAGCTTCCGCAACAACATCAGGCCCAATGCCGTCGCCGGGGATCAAAGCGATTGTCTTATTCATAACCAAGCTCCATAAATCAACATAATTTTAGTATTACTACTGACGCTTCAGTTATACTAAAGTTACTGAACTATGTCAACAATCGTCTGCGGTATTATTCTTTTTCGCCAAGAAGCGGCTGGGCTATATGAACGCAGCAGAACTGCGTAAACGGTCCCATACACAACGCAGTAATGATAGTACCCACACCAACATCGGCACGTGCCCCGCACAGGAATCCGATAAGCGTGCACATTGCATCTGTAAATATCCTGCACCAGCGGAACTGGACAGGCAGTTTGTCTTTCATGATAAGCGCAACGGCATCATATGAAGAAACACCAAGATCTGCGGTTATATACAGTGACGATGCGACGCAGAGAATAACAAGCGCCAGAACAAGACATGCAATTCTGATGTAAAGGGTATCGGCATTAAACCAGCTGTCAAGTCCGCCTTTCACAAAATCCGCTACGGTACCGACAAGAAAGAGATTGAGCACAGTAGCGATACCGATATAATGTTTATCGACAATAAACACAATTACGATAAGTATGCCGATAAGGACGGGATACAGCACACCGTACCGCGAATGAAATACACCGGCAATACCGACAACGAACGCAGTCCACGGATCAGTCCCCAGCTCGGCTTTACGGAGCAGAGCAACAACAACACCCAGAAATGCCGTGCCGAAAAACGACATGGCAAACCGCCGCCAGCTGAATTTCTCCAGAAACCATAATTTCATATCATCTTCCTGAAATGCTTCTCTAGATCTTTGATAAGTTTATACTCGAAAGAGTCCACAAGTGCAAGCCATGAAGCCTCCATCACGTCGGCAGAAACCCCGACCGTCGTCCATGAATCTGTACCATCGGTACTTTCAATGAGTACGCGCACATGCGATGCTGTTGCCGATTTTCCGTCAAGTACACGGACTTTGTAATCGGTAAGACGGATTTTGTCGACCGCAGGATAAAAACGCACAAGTGCCTTACGGAGTGCGATGTCGAGTGCGTTTACCGGGCCGTCACCCTCACCCGCTGTTACTTCAATCTGTCCGTCCACTTCAACCTTGATCTGGGCACATGCGTTCACACCCTCTTCCGGACGGGGATTCATGCCGCTTGTCTGATAATAATGAAGTTTAAAAAACGGCTGATATTTTCCGATAATCTTGCGTACAAGCAGTTCAAAACTTCCGTCGGCACCTTCGAACTGGTATCCTTCAAATTCGAGCTCCTTCATCTTTTTCATAATGTCCTTCACAACAGGATTATCCTTTGTGATGGTCGGATCGAACTTCTGGATTTTTTCGATTATCATGCTGCGGCCGGCAACTTCGCTCATAAGGAACACCCTCGAATTACCCACTGCTTCAGGGGCGACATGCTCGTACGCAACAGGATTTTTGAGCACTGCATCAATATGCATCCCCGCTTTGTGCGCAAATGCATTCGTACCAACGTACGGCATCTGCGGATTCAGTGCAATGTTTGCAATTTCAGCAACACCTTTTACTGTCGGAGTAAGTGTTTCCAGCTTTCCGTCAGGAATACATTTGTAGCCCATCTTAAGTTCAAGGTCGGCAATTACCGTCGAAAGATTGGCATTTCCCGTACGTTCTCCGAACCCGAGCAGCGTTCCCTGTACGTGGCGGGCGCCGGCCTGTACTGCAATAAGCGAATTGGCAACGGCAAGACCGCTGTCGTCGTGCGTGTGTATACCCACTACAACTCTGCTGCCGAACGCTGCAACGACGTCCGACACAACTTCGCGGCATTCATCGGGAAGAATACCCCCCTTCGTCTCGCACAAACTGAATACCGTCGCACCTCCGTCGAGAGCGGCCTGAAGCGTTTTCATCGCGTATTCTTTATTCTCCTGATAACCGGTAAAAAAATGCTCAGCATCGTAAATGACATTCCGGCCGTTATCCGTAAGGTAGCTGCACGTGTCCCGTATCATTGCAAGATTTTCTTCAAGCGATGTTTTTATGATTTCCGTTACATGGAACGTCCATGATTTTCCGAATATGACGACATCGTGAGTTCCTGCCGCCAGCAGACTCTGCAGGTTCGCATCTTCAGAACAGGCAATATCCTTACGCCTTGTAGAACCAAAAGCACAGAGTTTTGCATGTGAAAGTGAAATCTTTTTAATTTCCTGAAAAAATTCCATATCCTTCGGATTTGATCCGGGATTACCCGCTTCTATATATGTTACGCCAAGTTCATCAAGTGCCTGTACAATATGAATCTTGTCCTGAACAGAAAAACTGATTCCTTCTCCCTGCGCTCCGTCACGCAGCGTGGAATCAAGAATGTCGATAATTTTATCAGATGATGCCATATTGTACCCCCGTAAAAAAATATTTTTTCTACTATATAATAAACTCGACGTTAAGTGAAGCGAAATAATATAAGTATAATTCCAGTGAAATTTACATAACTATCGTATTCTGCTATTATTATATCTATCCGTAAATATGGAGGTAAAAATGAAGCGCATAATTACCGTACAGGATATATCCTGCGTAGGAAAATGCTCACTTACCGTAGCGCTCCCCGTCATTTCCGCAATGGGAGTTGAAACTGCCGTACTGCCGACAGCAGTTCTTTCAACACATACCGCATTTAAGGGTTTCACGTTCCGCGATCTTACGGACGATATCGAATCCGTCTGCAGTCACTGGAAGCAGGAAAAAATCAGTTTCGATGCAATTTATACGGGATATCTCGGTTCTTTCAGACAGCTTGAACTCATGTCAAAACTGTTCACCGATTTCGGCGGGAACGATACACTTATATTTGTTGACCCGTGCATGGCTGATAACGGTAGGCTGTATCCGGGTTTTACGCAGGATTTTGCATTTGCGATGGCAAAGCTCGCCGGCAGAGCCGATGTTATTGTTCCGAATCTTACCGAAGCATCTTTTATGCTCGGTATACCCTACATCGCTTCCGGATACGACGAAAATTACATCAAGGATATACTCCGTAAACTTGCAGGCCTGGGAGCAAAGAAAGTAATCGTTAAGGGAGTGGAATTTAACGACGGTAAAATCGGCATTATGTCGTACGATACACTTTCCGGTACGTTTTCCAGTTATTTCCACGAAAAACTCCCGACAAGTTTTCACGGTACCGGAGATATTTTCGCCAGTGTGTGTGCAGGCGCGCTCATGCGCGGCTGGACGCTTGAAAGAGCATATGCGCTTGCCGCAGATTACGTCGTCGAATCAATAAAAGCGACAATCTCGCACAAAGACTACAACTGGTATGGTGTTGATTTTGAAACGGTCATTCCGTATCTTGTAAAACGGCTGGAGAAATAGTATTTATGTATCTGCTGTTCATCCGCCACGGCGATCCTGATTATACCATCGACTCTCTTACTGAAAAAGGAATGCATGAAGCGGCGCTCCTGTCAAAACGCGCTGCAGACTGGCATGTTACTGATTTTTTTGTGTCACCGCTCGGACGTGCACAAAAAACCGCAGAAATTGCAATGCAGGGCACTGGACGGACAGCTGAAGTCTGCAGATGGCTGCAGGAATTCTACTACCCTGTCGTCGATCCCTGCACGGGGAACAAACACATTGCATGGGACTGGCTTCCGTCCTTATTTACCGATCCGGCAAACAGCAGGCTCAGTGACAAAGACACGTGGATGCATACACCTGTTATGGAAAGCGGCGCCATTCCGCAGCATTTTGACGAAGTATGCCGCGGAATAGACGGCGTTCTTGCGCGCTATGGCTACATCCGTAAAGGTGGAATATACGAAACAGACGGAACTCACTGTCAGAAAGATTTTCTTGAAAAATCAACAGATACGTACAAAAAATCATACGACGACCGCACACTTGTATTCTTCTGCCATCTTGGTGTCATGTTTGCTGTACTTGGCCACCTGCTCAACATATCGCCGGTACAGCTGTGGCAGGGATTTTTTGTCGCACCTTCATCCCTGACCGTTCTTGCTTCAGAAGAACGCGTTCCCGGTACCGCAGCATTCCGCGTGCAGGTACTCGGCGATACGCAGCACCTGCATGACGGTGGAGAACAGCCATCCGCATCAGGGTACTTTACCGACGTATTCAAACAGTAAGCACCGTTTACATAGAAACGCGGCAGTACAATCAGCAGTTATCTTTTGCCAGTTCCGATACTACCGTTTTGAGCAGTTTGATCATATTCTGTGCGTTCCGTGCGAACACTTCGTTTATCTGTTCCCATGTGACTGGTTCTTCGTCTTCTTTCCACGAATCATAGTCCGTCGCCATTGCAACGGCTGCGTACGGAATCTTCACTTCGTTTGCAAGCATTGCCTCCGGTGCAATTGACATATTCACTACGTCCGCTCCCCAGATACGAAACATTTTTGATTCGGCACGAGTTGCAAAACGAGGCCCCTCCTCGGTAATAACACACCCGCGGTCATGAATTGCAAGGCCTATTTCCTTCCCCGCACTGCAAAGCCGTTCACGGAGGAAGCTGTCGAACGGTTCCGGCATCGCCGTATGAACCGCTCCTGTTTCAAACGAATCAAAGAATGTGTTTTTACGGAAACGGGTAAAGTCGATAAACTGGTTGAGCACGACAAAATGACCGCGGCCGATTTCTTCGCGCAGAGAACCGCACGCAGTTGTCGCCAGAATGTGCGTAACACCTGCATCTTTCAGCGCCGTTATATTCGCGCGGTAATTAACTTCTGTCGGACTGTACTGGTGACGGACACCGTGCCGTGCAAGAAGGACAACATCCGTTCCTCCGATCTTTCCGAATTTCAGGACGGACGACGGACTGCCGTATTTCGTCGTAACAGTTTTCTCCGCTTCAATTCTAAACATATCAGGATTATCAAGTCCTGATCCGCCGATAATACCTACTTTCATATGCAGCTCCTGTATTTTATGGTAAAAAAATATAAACGATTATGAGAAGAAGTGTAATCGAAAAAAACGGAAGAAACAATATGTACGTTCACTCCGATACAAGTTCGGGAGTTACCGTACCGGCTGATTCGTCCACCTTTACAAGCGCCCACTGGCCTTTTTCAAGGAAGCCGGGAACATTGTATTCTATAAATCCCATATCAGTGTAGTTATACTGGTGTGTATGCCCGACAAGGACAAGTTTAACGTTGTTGTCCGCAAAATACGCTATAAGCAGGTTCCGTTCGATTGAATCCTGGAGACAATAATAAAAATGCCCCTGCGCGTATAACGGATAATGCATGCAGACAACCTTAGGTGCACTGTCGCTTTCCAGTGCATCAATAAGAACGCTGTACTGATGCGAACCAAGAGTACCGTTTCCTGTATCAAGAAAATACCAGCTGAAATTATTCGTTTTAAAATGATAGAACGATGTTTCCGGCCGGACGATATTTTTCCAGTACTGCCATCCGCTGTTATACAGATCATGATTGCCGAGTACGGAAAACACTTCTATATTGTATTCCCGTATTTTGTCGCAGAATGCATTGTAGTCGTTCATTTCGTTTTTATAACCGTGTTCGGCAACATCTCCCAGGCAAAGTACAAATTTCGGAAAATCAGACGTTCCATATAAACCGTCAAGCCATGAAAGAAAGGCATTATCCACATTCCGGCTTTTATCCGCTCCGAAATGAACATCTGTAATAACCGCGACGGTATACGAACCATCGCTTGCGGAAAGAGCCGATGGTATATCAACCTGTTTCAGTGATTCTGCCCGCGTCCGTACTGAATCTTCCCTGCCAAAAAAATTATTTATTCCGTACGCACACGAAGACAGAACCTCTGACAGAACAGTAAAATAAACAATAATCAGTATTTTTCTCATTTGAATTCCCATCTCGTAAACAGCCTGAGCTCAACACTGTCCAGATACGAAGAAAGTGTCATCATATCGATATATCGAATAGTGAATTCGGCGCCGGTTGTAATTCCATATTTACAATGCCAGTCTGCTCCCGTCATAAATTCAGGAGCAAAAAACAGTAAATACTCATACGCCGAATACGAACTGATACCAAAATAAAAGTCAAGATGATTAAGGACAAACCAGTTCCATTTCGCATTAAATGCAATGCTGTTGTTTGTAAGCCAGGGAATATATTTCTGCACAGCATAAATCCGTGTCCACTTACGGAAATAATTCATATCGGCAGTCGCAGTAAAACAGCGGTATTTAAACCGGAAAAACAAGCCCGCCAGCATATCCTGTTCGAAAAACAGCGAATCATAAGAAAGAAAATGATACGTAAGACCGGCTCCCATATTGAGCCTGTTCCAGAAAAGAGGCCAGTACACAACACGTGTCGTAAAATCCAGCGTTTTTGCCGAAAAATGAACGCCTGTCCCGCCGTATAACTGCGGTGTTTCAAGCTTATATGACAATATATATGAAGGAATAATTACATGAACAGTATCAACATAAGGAGAAAATCCCGTATTATTATTAAGTTCGACTTCCCCGGTGACTGTATGTACTATTTCCGGAGTAAACCATATAATCCGTGCAGAACACAACGTTACTGAAACAGACAGTACTGCTGCACAAAAAAATCTTTTTGAAAAGAACATACTATTTCAGCTCCCCGTTTTCTATCAGAACTATCTCCTGGCGCCCCGGAACTGTCCCTTTTCATAACCGGGATCTTTCGTGCGTACCAGCGCACCGTCCTCAATTCCGGATACGATGTACAGCACGCACGGATGACCGTCAAACGCCCAGTCGCGCAGCGTACCTGTATCGGGGTCAATAAACTGCCATGTTCCCGGTACGGCAGTCTGTACCGCTTTGTCCGGCGTAATAATCTCAAGTTCCTGACGGACATCAGTTTTGTTAAGTGGTGTAAAACTGTACATATGCCAGCCCTGTTTCCGCAGAGCCGCAACAGGAACTTTATCAGGATGCTCCTTCAAATCACGGTCCCGCGCAGAGCGGGCTTCGCTGCAAAGCTGGTTTAACTGTCTGTTGAATTCAGCTGCAGTTTCAGCACCGGCAGTAAATACCGCATTCTGCTCATCATCCGTCAGTTCAGCTCCGATTTCGGCGGCAAGCAGATAGGGACTGTCGGAAGCTCCCGATGCCGTTTTATCCGCATCAGTACGGCTGTAATAAAAGCCGGTAGTCGATTCACGGTGCGCAACATTATCGAGCTCTGCAATAAAAGGAGCCGCTTCCCCGTCGGATATTTTTCCGTCAAGCGCATCAAGTGCCTTACGGTATGCACGAGTCACAAGTGCCACATAATAAACACTCTTCATGCGGCCTTCGATTTTAAGTGAATCAAGTCCGGCGGCTTTCATATCAGCAAGATGCGCTATCATGTTTATATCCCGGCTTGAAAGTACCGCGGTAAAATCGTCTCCCTCGTAGACAGGGAAATACTCTCCCGGCCTTTTCCCCTCTTCCAGTGACAAAAAACCTGATTCAGCAAGTTTCTTTGCGTCATGCGCTACCACACTGTAATCCCAGCGGCATGTATGTGAACAGAATCCGCTCTGTGCGCTGCGCCCCGTCAGATACGCGCTCATAAGGCATCGGCCTGCATAGGCAATGCACATAGCACCGTGACAAAATGCTTCAAGCTCTATATCCGGAACCGCATCTTTAATCTGTTTTATTTCATCAAGAGACACTTCGCGACCAAGCACCACACGTTTAAAGCCGAGGCTTTCGTACATTTTTACGGCTTCATAATTAATACAGCTCGCCTGCGTACTTACGTGAAGAGCAGTATCAGGAAACTCTTTCTGCAGGACCGGCACAATTCCAAGATCCTGCACAATAAACGCATCGATCGGATACAGTTTGAAATATTCAATATTGTTTTTAAATGCCTCAATATCACTGTTATGAAACGAAATATTAAGCGCACAGTGAAGTTTTCTGTCCGGAAAACGCTTTTTTAAATCGATAACTTTTTTGTATTCATCATCATAAAAATTGTCGGCCTTTACACGGAGCGAGAATTTTTTAAGCCCTATATACGCCGCATCAGCTCCGTATGCGTATGTATAGTACAATTTTTCTATATTGCCTGCAGGCGAAAGAAGTTCCATTGTTTTATTACGCATCGGATTTTATGCTGTTTTCCAGGCGCGGTTTATTATCAAAACAAACCTGTACGTCCGCCCTGTTTGATCCGGATACAATCTGACCGATTTTTTCTATAGCCAGATGTGTCTCCCATAAACAATCGTCTGAAAGCTGAAAAGTGTGCATCATTCCCGGCCATACGTCAAGTTCACACGCGACCTCTGCAGAATCAAGAAGCTGTGTAAACTTCTTTACATCAGCAAGAAGTATCTCCTTTTCCCCCATCTGAATATAAACAGGAGGAAACCCGGAAAGCAGTTCCTGTGCAGACTTCAATGGAGATACAAGCGGATTGGCAAGATTTGACACATAGGTGTATACCTCACCGCACCGGCATAACGATTCGCTGCTCAATATTTCATCGCCGTATTTTTTGCCGTCTGCAAGATGCGAATCGTCTGACATATCAAGCCACGGAGAAAGCAGAACCACACGCGAAATACAACTGCGGTACCGTTCACGTAAATTAAAGAGTAAAGCCATTGCAATAGAAGCCCCGGAACCGTCCGCCGCAATAATAATATCGGGCATTGAAGATTTATCACCTGACGCTGAATCAAGAGAACAGGCAATCTGTTCTTCCGTAAAAAGAGCACGGAATACAGACTGAACATCTTCAATCGCAGCTGGAAAAGGATAAGCAGGAGCAAGACGGAATTCAGGAACAACGACACGGCTGTATGATTTATTTGCAATACGCGCACAGAATCCGCGCCATGAAGCACGTGATCCGCCGACGAACGAACCGCCGTGGATATACATCATAACCCGTTTAGAAGAATAAATTTCAGGCGCCAGAACATCGCATACAACGCCGCCGTAATTATGTTCGGAACATTCAACATGATTCGGCAGAACAGGACAGGCAAAAGCCTCCTCTATTCTGCCTCTGAATGAGTTAACATCTGATTTTGGAGTATAAATAAGAAACCTTAACTTTTTTACAGCAGCTCTGCTGTCATGAGCTATACCCATAAATGCCAGTATAGCAAAATTCCGTACCTTCTGCTATACTATGCACAATTATGCCTATAAAAATACAATCAGACCTGCCTGCATGCAGCATACTTGAGCATGAAAACGTCTTCGTTATGACAGACAAACGGGCTTCAACACAGGATATCCGTCCGCTCAAAATAGCCATTGTTAACCTGATGCCGACGAAAGAAACGACAGAAACGCAGATGCTTCGTCTTCTGGCAAACACACCTATACAAGTGGAAATATCACTTATCCGGATGGAAAATCATGTCTATAAGCATACGGGACAGGAATATCTGGAAAAATTCTATATCAGCTCAAATGAACTTTTCAGGCAGAAATTCGACGGAATGATAGTCACCGGAGCGCCGGTTGAACAACTGCCGTTTGAGCAGGTCGATTACTGGAACGAACTCTGCGGAATCATGGATTACGCAAAAAATAACGTATTCTCAACACTGTATGTATGCTGGGGATCTTTTGCAGGTTTGTATCACCTGTACGGCATTCCGAAATATCCGACAGAAAAAAAATTATTCGGTATATTCATGAACAGACGGCTCACGAATGCGGAACCGCTGCTCCGTGGTTTCGATGACGAATTTCCCATCCCGCAGTCGCGCCATACGACGATCCGCTTCGACGACGTCATGAAACATCCCGAACTCACGGTGCTTGCCGCGTCCGAAGAAGCAGGAGCTACGCTCATAAAGTCAAAAGACAACCGGGAAATATTCATGACAGGCCACCTGGAATACGATACGGACACATTGTCGGATGAATACTGGCGGGATAAAAAGAAAAATCTTCCGATTGAAATTCCGCAGCATTACTACCCCGGCGATGACGCTACAAAACCGCCGCTTTCAACCTGGCGGAGTACTGCCCATCTGTTTTACTCAAACTGGCTAAACTACTACGTGTATCAGGAAACACCGTTCAACTTTATATAAAATCAATAACTTGAACAGAAGACACGGTATAAAACCTTCTGCACGCATAAAAAAAGGAGCTGTTCCGTCAGAATACGGAACAGCTCCTTTGTTATTCAGCAACGACTAAAAATCAGTCTTTTGCACGCTCGACGAAAGACCCGTCGCGTGTATCTATAACGATGCGCTCACCTGAATCGATAAAAAGCGGAACATTCACTTCAATTCCCGTATCAAGCGTTGCTGGTTTCGTTGTTTTTCCGCTGGTATTACCCTTCACTCCCGGTTCACAGTACGTAATCCGGCGGGTAACGTTTACCGGAAGTTTTACACCAACCGGTTTTTCGTTATAAAACGTAATAGCAATATCGACATCATCATCCGGAGAAACATAACCGGCACTGTCGCCAAGATCTTCTCTGCTCATACGAAGTTCATCCCATGTTTCCTGATCCTGGAATACAAAATCATCGCCGTCGATATAAGAAAGTTTCATCGTTTTCTCATCGAGATCGACTTCATCAAATTTTTCGCCTGCGTCGAGGCCAAGGTCCTGTGTCTGACCGGTAACGACGTCTTTTACACGAAGGCGAGTAACCATTCCGGCGCGTCCTGATTTCTGACCAAGCATGCGCTGTACCATAAGCGGCTGATTTTCATACATGAACGCCGCGCCGACTTTGATTTCTGCAGTTGTTAACATTATATCTACCCTCTAAAAAGGACTAAAGAATGCATATATTATAGTAAAAATACGCAGTTATATCAATCCGTCAAGATAAGAAATCAGATGCTGCGCAAAATCACCGTTCCGTCGGAGCATCTGAGCAAATGAAGAAAAACAAATTCCGAGTCTTTCGGTACGATCAAGCAGAGTATACAACAGCTCCGTCTGTTCCTGTCCGCTCACTTGAGGCGAAGTAACATTATACAGGTACCAGAATTTTTCAATAAGACCAGCGTCTTCATTTTCAAAGAACGGTTTTATCCGTTCCACCAGCGCCTGTACTTTTATCTGCTGATATTCATCCGCCTGCGGATATGCATGCCAGACAAACGGAATTCCTGCAAGACAGGCACGGGAAAGGGAATCTTCTCCGCGGACAAAGGAAAACGACATTGAACATAAAACATAGTCCCATTCAGGCTGCGAAAGGAAAGTCAGTTCTGTTACGGCAAAAGGCTTCTTTTCCGTATTCCATGCTTCCATAAATGATTTCTTACCCCTTCCTTCTGCGGCAAACACCCGGAGACGGAACGCCGGAGAATCTTTCTGACGGCTTCGTTCAAAAAGGGACAGCGCCTTCACTACAGGTGTAAAATCACGTTCATAACTGAATACAAGAACCTTAAAATCATGCGGAAATCCCGCAAGCAGATGCTGTACAGAATTACCGGCATGGGCGGCAGCATACACAGCCGGTCTGTCCGACGCAAAAGGTCCGTCAAGCACCAGACCTCCCGTATGCTCAGTAAAGCCGGGCATAAAATTCACTTTTTTAACGGCAGCAGAACGGGTAAGTGACGCCAGACAGTGAAAATCATCTGCATACGGTTCGGCGGTCAGATAATCAATGTTGATTATCTGAACAGAATCTCTGCACTTCGTCTTAAAAAGAAGCGTCTCAAGCCAGTCAGGATAGCCGCACTGAAAACATTCGAGAATAATTTTCGGCTGATCTGCAGAAAACGATGCCGTACAGACATCGTCCGCATTCCAGTCATATAAAGTCCATCCGTTATACTGCTGAACGGAAGCATACGCATTAACTTCCGGCGCAAGTTGAGAAAAGGATTCCATATTATCAGTAACAATACGCAGGCGTATCTCAGGCCGACAGGCGTTCAATGCACGTGCCAGCCGGTATACGAAGCCGATGTCACCGTAATTATCAACAACTTTACAAAGGAACGTAATATCCAGAGAAAAACTCATAAAAAAAGTGTACAACTGGGCAGAAACGGAGTCAAGGAACAATATATCTGATAATAATTGCCTGTTGTACTATCAATTAGTTTGCAGCTGTGATACACTTAAGAACATATAGGAAGAATATTTTATTTTTCGTATCAAATCAGCACATTTGTGCTGGTTAATCTTTAGAAGCTCATAGAAGCGAGCAGGAAAAATGGGAAAAAAAATTTATGTAGGTAATCTTGCCTACAGCACGAACGATTCAATTATTCGTTCATTGTTTGAGCCGTACGGCACAGTGGTTTCAGTTAATGTAATTGCCGACAGGTACACAGGTTCATCAAAAGGTTTTGCTTTTGTAGAAATGGATTCAGATGCATCGGCAGGAAAAGCAATTGCAGCGCTCGACGGAACAGATGTCGAGGGACGTAAAATTAAAGTAAACGAAGCAATTGACAAACCGGCGCGACGCGGGAATGACCGTTACTAAACAGTAAAAAAAAAACAGATCTCTGTGTATTTACGGAGATCTGTTTTTTCCATATGATTACATGGTATTCGATCGATACAGCAGGAAAACTTTTTCCTTCTGTATCAGGCAGTAACAATTCTTCCTTCTTCCGCGTAGCCGCTGTTCTAAGAGAGACGGTAAATCCTGTCATCTTTCAGGAAACGGTCAACAGAGTTCGTCCCCGGTTTTCTTTTTTCTTTGTCCGTCTGAGACGGGGTACCTTCTGGAATTATCTGGAAGAGAACAACGAACCTTTTCTGGTAGAACCGGAAACGGACTTCCCCTGTACAGCATCTCAATTCGGACGTCATGATTCACACCTGATACGTTTTTTATATTCAGGAAACAGACTTTCCATAGAACTTTTTCATTCCATCACGGACGGCAGAGGCGCTGTAGAATTTTTAAAAACAGTTTTATTCACTTATTCCGTACTGTCAGCAGAAAAAAATAAAACCATTCCGGCTTATATACCAGAAAATATAATAAATATCCGGACTGTTCCCGTAATTGATGATTATGAAAACAGTTTTCTGCGGTTCACCAGACTTAAGAAGAAAGATTTTAAACTTGAAATACGGAAATTCCCGCCGAAATCATATCATATAAAAGGAACCTCTCACGGAGAAAAATATGCAGGCGTTATTACAGGACTTCTTGATTCTGAACAGTTTAACAAATATGCCCGGTCAAAAGGAACTACCGTAACAGGCTGCCTTGCAGCCCTGCTGATATACAGCATCTATACAACAAGAATAAAATTCGGGACAGAAAAAAAGCCTGTTGTTATCTCAGTTCCGGTAAATCTCCGAAAGCGGTTTCCTTCAGTAACATTCAGAAATTTTTTTGTTGTCGTAAACATAGCTTTTTCATTCAACGATACAAGTCCGGAAGATTCAGAATATTTATTTGATACAATACTCAAAAATGTTTCTGTTCAGCTCGAGGAACTGACCAGGAAGGAAAATCTTCAGCGGGAAATTGATAAAATCATTTTATTTGACAGGAACAGGATCGGACGCTGGGTTCCGCTCAGAATAAAACACTTTTTCGTCAGGCTTGGTTTTTATTTATTCGGAGAGAAAAGACGGACAATTACATTGTCTAATATGGGAGAACTGGAACTCCCTTCAGAAACTGTAAACTATGTTGATCATGCGGAAGCTTTATTGTATCCGAGTTCAAAATGTCCGGTAAACTGTGCAGTCTTAACAGTTAATGGAGTTATGTCAGTTTCTTTCACAAGAACAATTGAGGAAACAGATATTATCCGGAGTTTTTTTATGCTGCTCAGGCAGAAAACAGGACTTCAGATTCAGGTCTGTTCAAACGAAAATCAGGAGAAATAATGCATTGTCCTTCATGTGGTATTGAAATACTCACCCAAAACGGATTCTGTCCGTTATGCGGCATATATATACAGCATACAGAGGAACAGACATCTGCAGACTCAGATGAAATAAAACAGCGCACCACCGCATGCAGATATCCGCTTTACAAAGAAAAAAAACCTGATACGGTAAAAACAAGTATCTTTTTCACGACATGTGTGGTAAGTATTCTCAGTCTTTTTATTAATTATCTGACATTCGCACAAAATCACTTTCTGTGGTCTCTGATTGTAATCAGCTCCGTATTTTTTATCTATAAAACAGTCTTTATCTGGACGTCCAGAGTTTATTACATCGGTTCAAAATTATTCATACAATTCTTCTGGTCTGCACAGCTTATGATCGTTATTGACCTGCTTACAGGTTTATCCTTCTGGTCTTTTTCCCTTGTTATTCCATGGTTCTCAGTCGGGATAACCACAACACTCACCATTCTGGCTGTCTGCAACCACAAAAATTATCAGGAATATACGGGTTATATGACAGCAGCCTTCTTTCTGTCACTCGTTCTGTTCTGCATGAGCCTTTTTCCCTTTATAAAAGTGAAATGGCCGTCATGGGCAGCAATGCTGTATGCCATACTGACCCTTTTTGGACTGTTTCTGTTTTCAAGAAAACAGTTCAAAGCTGAATTAAAAAAGAGATTTCTGCTCTGAGAACAACAGCAGTTTTATATAATTCCGTCAGACAAATACTGAATCTGTTTAAACATTCACGGCTTAATCAGTTTCCGGTGCTATTTCCTATCCAGCCACTTATAGCTGACAGGCAGAAGGACCGCGATTACCACAAAGAAAACTGCATTCAGAAATTCCATCCTCGTAAAATCTTTGTATTCAATAAGATAGACAAAAGTCGCTGCAAGTAGTACCAGGAAAGTCGAAGTCATTTTCATAAGCAGACGACTGTTTTCCGGTTCCTTTGCTATAACGGCCAGACACATTGAAAGCAGAACGCCGCAGGTTCCAATCATTTTTATAAGGCTGTCCTGATATGTTCCTGCAGACACCCCCAGAAATCTGGTATACAGGCCGTAATAAAACCAGTGTGACAGAGGCCATGATATTAAAAAAAGTCCTGCAACCGTAAACCAGACAATCGAAAAAAGTTTAACACGTTTCTGTTTTTCACTCATACTACGATCCTTCTCTAACAGTATAACACTTTTTTTTTACCTCAGCATTTTTACGGAACACGTTTCCCGTCGTTCATAACGGAAACAAACCATGATAATACAGTTTCGTCTGCCCGTCCGCTTTTATCATCCAGTTCCAGCCAGAAATGATACCGTGACTTGTACTGTACGTACCGTGA
>JALNVF010000082.1 GCA_023231445.1 Treponema sp.
TATGATGTAGTAAATGAGATGTTCAATGAAGACGGAACCCTTCGTGATACAATCTGGCTGCAGACAATAGGCCCCGGATACATCGAACACGCGCTTCGCAAAGCTCATGAAACAGATCCCGATGCACAATTGTATCTGAATGAATACAATAATGAGGCTGCAGGTTATCCGAAAGCAGATGCAATGTATTCGCTTATAAAAGATTTTGTGCAGAGGGGAATACCTGTAACAGGTGTAGGGATGCAGATGCACCTTGATGCGTCACTGCCGTTTGATGAAGAAGCAGTCAGAAGAAATATCCGTCGGTACGCTGCGCTGGGAATAAAAGTATCATTCAGCGAAGTAGATGTCCGCATTCCTGCATCAAATCCGGGTGCATATACAGATGCACAAAAGGATATCTACTGCAGACTGCTTAAATTGGTACTTGATGAACCGAATGCAGTAAGTTTTATTATGTGGGGTTTTACGGATAAAACAAGCTGGATACCTACTGCTTTTCCGGGGTATGATTATGCTCTTCCGTACGACCGGACATTAAAACCGAAACCCGTATACGATGCGATGTTGAAAATACTGAGTCAGAAACAGAAATGACCAATACAAAAAAGTCTGCCGCATAACGACAGACTTTTTTGATAGATGCATTTGCAAAAGTCAGACGAGTTTTGCAAATTGCCCGAATACATAAATAATCCGATTTTATGAACGCTTCCACGGCTTAATGCGCACAAACGTCTCTCTTCGGTCCGCACCTACTGAAATAATTCCCACAGGTGTACCGGTAAATGCTTCAATATAATCAATGTATTTTTTTGCGTTTTTCGGAAGTCTGCCGTATGATGAACATGCATGAAGGTCGCTCTTCCATCCCTGAAATTTTTCGAGTACCGGTTTTGCAGCATTGAGGTCAGGAATATTAGCCGGAAAATCCGTTACGATTTTCCCGTTAATATCATATGCGACGCATGCTTCAATCTCATCCATTTCATCGTAAATATCAAGATGCGTAAGTACGAGAGAATCGATTGAGTTGACATGGCATGCATAACGAAGAGCTACAAGGTCAAGATAACCACAACGCCGCGGACGCCCTGTCGTAACACCGAATTCATTTCCTGTCTTGCGGACATAGTTACAAAGCTCACTCTCATTACCTGTATTGAATTCTGTCGGCATAGGACCGTTGCCGACGCGTGTCTCATATGCCTTGAAGACTCCAAGTACTTTGTCTATAGCCCCGGGACCGATTCCAGAACCGGATGAAGCTCCTGCTGCGCACGAAGCTCCGGAACTTACATACGGGTATGTCCCACTGTCCAAGTCAAGCATGGCACCCTGAGCACCTTCAAAAAGAATATTTTCGCTGCGGTATTCCCACATCTTCGCTGCAATGTCTACACGCATTGCGAGCAGTCTCTCCCTAAACGGCGCTAAAAAATCTTTATCAGCCTGGTCAAGATCATCCATTTTTTCCTGCCAGTCAAGATCGGCAAGACGGATACCATCGCGCTCCGACTTTTGTGAATATGTCGTACCTATTCCGCGGCCCGTCGTCCCTATAGGCCGTTTGCGGGCTGCATCACGGTCTTTATCCATCTGACGGTATCCGGGAAGAACAATATGAGCGCGGTCGGAAATAAATACCCGTCCTTCCCAGCTGATACTGTTGTCGCTCAGCATCTGAAGTTCCTTGAAGAGGGCTTCAGGATCGACAACCATACCCGACCCAAGAAATACGGACTTGTCAGGGTAAAGAATGCCCGACGGAACCTGATGAAGTGCATATTTCTTTCCATCCGCTACGATAGTATGTCCTGCGTTCGCACCACCTGCAAACCGTACGACGTATTTTGCTTCCTGAGCAAGGTAATCGACAATTTTGCCTTTCCCTTCATCACCCCACTGTGCGCCCATAACAACGACGTTCATTAAATCCTCCAAAATTACATGGAAAATGTATATTTATGCAATAATTGTACCATAAAAGAGATTTCCTTACAATGGATTACATCGGACAGAAAAGAATTATAGAATTTTTTTGACGGATTCACGCATAATAAGAGAAGCTGGGACACGTATTATTTCGGGCGCAGGAATACCGACTATAAGCTACAGTAAAGTTTCTGCAGCAAGATCGGCTATAAGGACTTTATTCTGAGCAAACGTCGTCAAGCGGGGATGACAGAATGAAGCAACACGATCGTCGTCGAATCCTATAATGGAAAGCTGATCAGGTATTGCAATACGATTTTCTTCTGCATACTGCATAACACCTAACGCAAGAAGATCATCTGCCGCAAAAACAGCAGTAAAATCTGTCGTACTGCTGCATATCTGGGCAAATCCTTCATATCCCGCCTTTGAGTACCAGAAATCACATTCCTTAAACAGTCGCTCGTCAAAGGTAATCCCATGATCTCTGAGACATCTGCGGAAACCGGTATACCGTTCCTGCGCTGCAGGTGAAAAATTATTTATGGGACCTGCAAGAAATGCTATTCTTTTATGCCCCTGTGAAATCAAATATTCTGCTCCGTCATATCCGCTTTTTTCATTTTCGGTAACAACCGTGCATATTCCCGGAATGTAATTATTCGTTGAAATACAGGGAATACCAGCTTTCTGAACAGCGGCCAATTCATCGGCACCGTCATCATCCGGGTTAATTATAATAACGCCATCGACACTCCGGTACCGGGAATGAGCAACATACGACATTTTGAAATGCCGTGAAAGAAACATAATATCATACCCTGCGTTTTCCACCTGTGAACGGAATCTGTTTAACATGCCTCCGAAAAGCGGATGATCAAATCCCTGCTGCATCTTACTGTCATCATAAATAACGCCTATAAGATTCGATTTTTTTGTCGTAAGCGTACGGGCCACCATATTCGGCTGGTATCCCATTTCGTCTGCGGTTTTAAGAATCTTTTCACGAGTCTTTGCATTCAGATAACCTGTTCCATTAATCGCCTTCGAAACAGTTGGGGCCGTATACCCGGTTTTTGCAGCGATATCATAAATAGTTATCATTTCTCATCGTAATCGAAATATTCAAAATCAGCAGACTTTGTGTAGAATTCAGTATCCACACAGAACACTCCAATAAAGGCTCCCGTAAATCCCTGGCCGGCATATTCATCAGATAATTTCCCCGCATCACAGACAGGCCGTATCATATGAAATATCTTACCATCCTGCGACCAGGAAAACTGTGCAGTTCTGTATGAAACAGACAGTCGGAGCCACACCGGTGCATTCTGCCTGATCTGCAGCGGCATCCCCTGTTCAAAATTTCCGGGCATAATCGTGTTGAGCTGGATTATCTTTCCCTTTTCTTCATTCCAAGTCACCTGAAGCAGATACTGAGTTTCCTCATCATAGCGGTAGACAAGCCCTGCATACTGCTGGAAATAGTCAGGCTCAAATTCCATTTTTGTCTCTGCCGTAAAACAGAAATTTGTCTGCCTGCGGGCAATAAGACTCTGTTCGTAACAAGACCATGGTGACTGCCCTCCCTTTATCCGCAACCAGCCTTTCCGGTCCGCAATTGAACAACGTCCTTCAGTTAATGGAGTACGCAGCGTTTTAAAATCCTGTAGGAATGATTCGTCATTAAATGTATAATGAACATGCCCGCATCCGGGATATGACTGTTCCGTATGCAATGCAGATGATACAGGAATCTCTATATAAGCAGGAGGTATATTGCTTAGAATTCCGTCTGTCTGCATTACATACGGCCAGTCGTTTTTCCATTCAATTTCCGCGATACCCGTTTCACGGCCAAGTACACACTCATCAGAATCAGGCAGCGGACGACCGCATAAATATACAAGGTATGTCTTCGTTCCGTCGATCGATGAACACCAGCTTCCGTGTCCTGCCTTCTGGAGTTTCAACTCCCTGTGGCCATAAGAAGAGATAAGCGGATTCTGAGGATGTATTTCATACGGCCCTTCAATTGTTCGTGAACGGGCGACAGTAAGCGCGTGTTCATAAGAAGTGCCCCCTTCTGCCGCTGCAATATAATACCATCCGTTGCGTTTATACAGATGTGGACCTTCAACAAGTCCTATATCCGTACCACAGAATATTTTTTTGCGTGTATCTGAAAGCAGTTTTTTTTCAGGAAAATACTCGCGCATAACAATCCCGGAAAACTGGCGTGGTCCCTCTTTCCTGAAATCCCATTCCATATTTATGTACCAATGCCGACCGTCATCGTCATGAAACATTGATGCATCAAAACCTGATGCATTCAAAAATACGGGATCCGACCAGGGTCCTTCTATCGAAGGTGCAGTCGTTAAGAAATTAGGCGTATCCTTCATCGTTCCGAAATTCCAGTTGCGTACGTTCGTGTATACAAGCCAGAATTTCCCGTCTGCGTAAGAAAGGCACGGTGCCCATATGCCGCATGAAGGACGTTCTCCGTTCATGTCCAATAACCGCTTTTCCGACAATGGAGAAGGAACTGCAGACCAGTGGATAAGATCCTTTGAACGGCAGATTTCAACACCGGGATACCACTCGAATGTCGAATTGGCAATATAGTATTCTCCGTTAGCCGTACAAATCGACGGATCAGGGTGAAAACCAGGGAGTATAGGATTATTGATACGGAAAGTCTTTTCATCGGCCATAATTAGTTTCCTTAGTAATTTATTCTTTTACAGAACCCATCGTGAGTCCGTTGATAATGTAGCGTGACATGAAAGCATAGAATATTATAATAGGTACAAGCGAAACAGCAATACCCAGGTAAATTCCACCGTACTCGGTACGGTAAATATCACCGCGGAGCATCTGGACAAGCATAGGAAGTGTATACTTACTCGTGCTTGAAAGCAGTACAAAAGGTGTCATAAAATTATTCCAGCTCGCAACAAAAGCAAAAATAGCCTGTGTTGCTATTGCAGGCTGAACGACAGGAAGAATTATCCGGTTAAAAATAAGGAATTCGCCTGCACCGTCGATTCGTGAGGCCTCTATAAGCTCAAACGAAAGTACCGAATCAAGATACTGTTTCATAAAAAGAACGGTACCTGCAGCGGCAATGCTTGGAACAATAAGCGGAATAAAACTGTCCGTAAGATGGATTTTTGCCATAAACTGATAAAAACCGATGAATGACAAAGACGACGGCAACATGATAAGAACCATGATAACGCCCCAGAGTATTTTCCGTCCTGCAAACTTATAGACATGAATTCCGTAAGCTGTAAGTGCAGAAAAATAAACTGTGAGCACAGTTGAAAATACAGAAATAATCGCACTGTTCTTGAATCCCTGCCATATCTGAAAATCCCTGTGAGTCAGAATATGCCAGTTATCAAGCGCATGTACACTCGGTATAAGTGTAAGTCCGGAATTTATCTGTGCCGTCGTACGCGTTGCATTCACTAGCATAATCCATACAGGGACAACAGCAACAAGCCCGAACACTATCATGAAAAAATAAATAATTGCAGAATTTATAGATCTTTTTGCCTTGTATTCCATAATTATGCAACCTCCTTAATTCTTTTGGGAGTGCGTTCCTTTACACCCACATTAATCAGGTATGCAAGAATCATCGTTATAACAAACATCCCGATTGAAACTGCGGCCGCATATGAGTAGTCGTTTCTTCCCTGGAAAGCCATATTGTACATATATACAGCGGTTGTCCGTATCTTATAATCAGGCTCGCCGTGCATACCTGTAAGAAGGAACGGTATTTCAAACATCTGCATACCGCCGACCATAGAGGTGATCAGAATATAGAACATCATAGGACGGAGCAGCGGAATTGTTATTTTCCAAGTACACTGCCAGTCATTTGCACCGTCGATAGTCGCAGATTCATAAAGCGACGGAGAAATACTGGTAATACCCGCCATCAACAGAATCAGAGTCTGACCGCACCACATCCACCATTGAATGAACGATACTATGGCTCGTGATGCAGGTACGCTGCGGAAAAAGTTATATGCTTCTTTAACACCGCATACGCTCATCAGAAACTGGTTCACCGGACCAAGGGGATAACCGAACAGACTGCGGTACAGAATCGCGACCGAAGCCGCAGTAAGCAGGTTCGGCAGATAAAAAAGCGCACGAAACAGGCTCTTCCCCTTCAGATGAAGCTTTACATCGGTGAACCATATAGCAAAAAGAAGCGCAATACCAAGCTGCGGAATAAAGTTAAATCCCCACAGTATAAACGTATTGCCTACAGCTTCCCAGAAATTAGAATCGGTAACGAGTTTTTTAAAATTTTCAAGTCCCACGAATGAAAATGACGTTTTTAATCCTCTGAGATTTCCAAAACTCAGTAAAAACGTATAAACCGTCGGCCAAAAATTAAATAATAAGAAAATTACTACAAACGGCAGGCTGAAAAAATATCCGTGAATATTTATACGGGCCTGCATCCCTGTCTGATGCTTCACTTGCATACCTCCTGACAAAAAAAACACAACTCAAATTAAAACATTAAAAAAAGTGCAGCCTGAATGGAAAACATTCAAAACTGCACTTTCAAAGATTCTGGTATTTTTATACCATGTTATAAGCCGAGAGTTGAAGAAACCTGTGACTTGAAGTCTGCAAGAGCAGCATCCTTTGTCTTTTCGCCGTTCTGGTAAGCCGTAACAGCTTCATTGAAAAGCGCTTCTATCTGCTGATCGGATCCCTGAACAAGATTTCCGTTGACGTTTTTGGCCATTTCACAGAACGCCTTGTAATGGTTCTGTCCGCCAAGATACGGTTCAGAGAATGTATCCTTGAGCGCATCCTGAACATTGATATTACCGACCGTATCACCAGATTTCTTTGCATAAGCCGTAAGGAATGTATCATCAGTAGCAAGATATTTAATCATTTCTTTTGCTGCATTCGGATTTTTTGTTCCCTTATATGCTGCAATCCAAGTGCCGCCCCATGAATAGCCTGCAGGGCCTGCGCACATAGCCCAGTCTCCTGACGTATCGGGAGAGTTTGTCTTCAGAACATAGTGGAGTCCCCATGTCGGAAGCAGATAGCAGAATACCTCGACAGGTTTCCCTTTGTCATCTTTCAATGTTCCCTTCATACCTGCAAACCAGCCTTCCGACCACTGCTGAACACGTCCGTCATAATTCTTGTCGTGGAGCAGTTTGCACATATCCATATATTTATCCATAGCCGGATCAATCACCAGTTTTCCGTCGACAACCCACGGATTCTTGCGTGCACCTTTATACGGCATGAACATATCGCCGGAAGAGGAAACGATATCACACTTCCCGCCTGATTTCTGTTTAAGGAGACCTGCTGTCTCAACAAATTTGTCAAGATTAGCAACATATTCCTGAACTTTATCAGGATCATCAGTCCCAAGATATTCTTTCGCAAGGCTGCGGCGGTAGAAAAGCGCACCCGGACATACCTGCCATGCCATTCCGTATACATGCCCCTTATATGAGCCTATCTGCATCGGATACGCAGCCATCTTGTCTTTTACTTCCGCATAGACATCATCAAGCGGAAGAAGCAGCCCCGACTCAATGTATTTCCGTACAAAAGCACTTTCGAGAGCGAATACATCGGGCGCTCCGCTCCCGCTTGCAAGAACCGGATCAAGTTTGTTCGGAAACTGATCGGTCGGCGTCAGTGAATACTCAACCTCTTCATTGGGATGAGCAGGTTTGTAATAATCATTGATCATTCCCTGTAATTCATCGGTAAATGACCACACAACGAGTTTGTTGCTTGCATCTTTTACAGCAGCCTGTTTCTCACCTTTTTTGCAGCCTGTGGCAAGGATTGCACAAAGTGATGCAGCCGTCAGAAAAAGCACTGTCTTTTTCATTTGTAACTCCTTTTCTTCTCTATAGAGTATGTATATTACGGCAACCGGTTGCCGTATAATTAACTATATCCTTCAATCTATAATTTGTCAAATGTTTTTTCGCTGCAGGAAACTACAGAAACAACAGGGCAAATGCATTATAAATTAAAATAGACTGTTTAAAACGGGTAAAATAATGTATAGTTATTCCCTGAGGGGAAACTATGACATTACTTGATGCAATGGGATGTCAAAAGAAAATCAGTCGACGCTGAACGATGATGTGAAAGAGTTTTTCAGCAGAGATGGTAAAAAATACGCGGATGACAGACGGGAGTAAAACCGTTGACGCTCGCTATTTTATTACGTCATTTACACATGTAGAAACGGCTGCAAAGTCCATGCGGTCGCATTGGGAAATCGAAAACAACCTGCATTGGACACTCGACATGATGTACAACGAAGATTATATCCGAAGTCGGAAAGATCACAGCCCGCAGAATCTTGCCGTTCTGCGAAAAACTGCACTGAATCTTTTTAAGACCGCACCAAACCCGACCGGCAAAGCAAACTTTTCTTTTCACAAAAAACAGATTACCTGTATGTGTGATGACGATTACTTAATAACTATCCTCCAAATGTTATAATGCGTCTGCCCTGACAGAAACAAGTAAATACCTTGATAGAATTGTAATATTATTCTATACTGTTGTATTAAATATCTTCAATCACAGGAGTCGCCTCATGGCTTTTTTTTATGATGAACCGTCTCATACATTCGATGAATATCTGCTGATTCCGGGGTATACCGCTGCAGACTGCATTCCCTCAAATGTGTCACTTCGTACTCCTATCGTAAAATATAACAAAAATGCTGGTGAAAAATGTCCGCTCATGATGAACATACCGATGGTTTCTGCAATCATGCAGTCTGTTTCGAACGACAAACTAGCCGTTGCGCTTGCAAAAGAAGGAGGCATAAGTTTTATTTATGGTTCCCAGACAATAGCTGACCAGGCTGCCATGATAGCACATGTAAAAATGTACAAAGCAGGTTTTGTTTCATCGGATTCAAATATCCGTCCTGATCAGACACTGGAAGAACTTACAGAACTTATAAAAAATACAGGGCATTCTACAGTAGCAGTCACCCAGAATGGCCAGCATAATGGAAAACTTGTGGGGATCATCACTGAACGCGATTTCCGTATTAACCGCTGTCCGCCTCATTCAACAGTTTCAACATATATGACTCCCCTCGAAAAACTTATCAAAGCAGAAACCGGTATTTCGCTTGATGAAGCAAACGATCTAATCTGGCAGCACAAAATCAATCAGCTTCCGGTTCTTGATAAAAACGGAAACCTCCAGTACCTGGTATTCCGCAAAGATTATGCATCACATGAAGAACACCCGCTTGAACTTCTTGACAGTCAGAAACGGTACATAGTCGGAGCAGGTATAAACACCCGTGATTACATGGAAAGGGTCCCTATTCTTCTTAGTGCAGGAGCAGATATTTTCTGTCTTGATTCATCAGAAGGATTTACTGAATGGCAGCGTATTGCACTTAAAGATATCCACGAAAAATGGGGCGACAAGGTAAAAGTCGGAGCAGGTAATGTCGTAGATAAGGATGGATTTAATTTTCTTGCAGAGGCTGGTGCAGATTTTGTAAAAATAGGAATCGGCGGCGGTTCTATCTGTATTACGCGTGAACAAAAAGGTATCGGACGCGGACAGGCAACCGCTACGATTGAAGTGGCTAAAGCCCGGGACGAATGGTATCAAAAAACAGGTGTTTATATTCCGATCTGTTCCGACGGCGGCATTGTACATGACTATCATATAACACTTGCACTTGCTATGGGTGCTGACTTTGTCATGCTCGGACGTTATTTTGCACGTTTCGATGAAAGCCCCACAAACAAACTTATTGCAAACGGAAACTATGTCAAAGAATACTGGGGAGAAGGCTCAAACCGGGCACGTAACTGGCAGCGTTACGATCTCGGCGGAGATAAAAAAATGGCATTTGAAGAAGGTGTAGACAGCTACGTTCCGTATGCAGGCAGCCTTCATGACAATGTACAAATGACAATCAGTAAAGTAATTCATACAATGTGCAATGTTGGAGCTGTTTCTATTCCGGAACTTCAGCAAAAAGCAAAACTTACACTTGTAAGTCAGGCATCTATCAGGGAAGGTTCCGCACACGATGTCATTGTAAAAAATACCAGTATCAGAGCTGAATAAGACAGAATAGAAAAATATTCTGCAGAAACCGGAATAATGAAATATTTTCTCCGGCTTTTCTGCAGTTTAATTTCTGACTTTTTTTACAACTTCTCCTGAAGCAGTGCCCGGATCTGCTCCAGAATATCAAGATCTTCCAGTCCGTCCTGTAAAGTGGATTTTAACGGAGCTTTGCCGTCGAGATAGTCGACTGCGTTTTTTATCATATTTGAAAAATAGCAGGTCTTTTTCGGAATTTTTACTTTTTCATCGGGAACTAATGAGTAAAATCCTGTATATAACTTTGACTCTGCCCGTCTGTAAAATTCGGCGTAGCCGTTTCCGATTCTGATCCGGCCGGCCGTACCGCACACATCAACACCAAAAGCAAAATAACTGCTTCTACCGCTTATCCGGATCGTTACATCCGGACATATATCCGACTCAAAATGCACAGAGACATTTCTTACAACTGAAGGTACATTTTCATCGTAATACACACTCGTAATCAGTGGATCATAAAGAATACTGCGTTTTGCTGTTGATTCATCCGTCTGATTATTTTTCTGCCCAAGAAGGAAACATACTATGTCTACAAGATGTGTCCCGTCATGCAGCAGACTGTATGCACCTGTCAATTCGTCTGCACTGCTGTACACACGCAGTCCTGAATCAAGTTCTGCAGTAACGTTTTGAATACATCCAACTTTGCTCATATAAGATTTTGCAACGGCATAATCAAGAGCAAATCTGCGTTCATGGTTTACCATAACTGGTACATTATACTTTGCCGCTGTATCAGCAATTTTTAATCCGTCCTTCATCGTAAGTGCTACCGGTTTTTCAAGTATTAAAAGCCGGGGTCTGCTTCTGATTACCGCCAGAGCAGTTTCAAGATGTGCACTTTCATTCACCGCAACAACAACTATCTCAGGATTACAGGCTGCAAGCATATAGGCATAGCTGCTGTAAATAATTCCCCTGCCATAATACCGGTGCCAGTCGTCAAGATGAACAGGATCATTGTCACATCCAGCTATCAGACGTATACGTTTTTCAGCAAGCATAGCCATGGTATGAGAAGCCGGCTGCTCACGTTTTTTATCCAGACCAAGTGAAAATCCGATACGACCTGTACCTATTATAGCCGCAGTATATTTCGGACGCTTTTTCATAAATTTTTCTCCAGCAGTTTTTGTTCTACTTCGTTTATTACCTCGTCGGGTGTACTAGCCCCTGCGGTAATTCCAACCTTCTGCATGGCAAAATATTCTGCAGGAATTTCTCCGGCAGTTTCAATAAGATCGGCATGTGCACATAATTTCTTCGCGGCCAGAAGAAGTCTTGAGGTATTTGCACTGTTGCGGCCGCCTATCACCAGAACACCGTTCACCTGCGGACATAATTTCCGCAGTGCTTTCTGTCGTTCCTTAGTTGCCGGGCATATTGTATTCATCACGTCAATCAAGTGACATTTTTTTTTAAGAATACCGGCAATAGCCTCAAATTCAACAGGACTGAATGTTGTCTGAGACAAAAGTACTGCTGTATCGGTATTTTTTAGATCAAGGGCCTTTGCATCCGCTCTATTCTGTACAAGCGCAAAATGAGATCCCGCGTAACCTGCAATTCCCGTCACTTCACCGTGATTCCGATCACCTGCCAGGATAACAACAGCACCTTTTACTGCATATTGTGCAGCTATTTTCTGACTTGCAGTAACACGTGTACAAGTTGCATTTATAATGCTGCAGCCACGATCTTCAAGACGTTCAATTACTTCAGGAGGAACTCCGTGCGCACGGATTATAACTACACTGTCTTTATCAGCTTTATCAACATCACCTTCAGGAAGGATTTCAAGTCCTCTTCTTTTCAACGCATCAAGCGCCGTCTGATTATGTATAAGAGGTCCCAGAGTGTATACTTTTTTTTTATCCGTATTCTGTAGCAATGCGTCACCGGCGGTTTCCACCGCACGCCTGACACCCATACAATACCCCAGTACTTTTGCACGAATAACTTCCATAACAGCAATATATCATATAATACATTTTTTCACTATACATAAAAAAAGGCTGCATCCGCTATGAATACAGCCTTTTATAAGACAGATGAATCAGTATCTTTTTTAAACAGTAACTCCTGTATCAAGCACACCTTTATGCATTCTGAGAGAATGATGAATACCATACTCCGGTTTCCAATTTTTTCTCGTTGCAGAAATAAATCCGCTGCTGATGAATATAGATGAATAACATCCGCTTATAAGACCAACAATCAAAGCAAGGGCAAAATTCTTTATTTCACCTGTTGTAAAAATATACAGAGATGCAGCTGCAAACATTGTTGTAGCTGTTGTAATAATCGAACGGCTCAGCGTATCAGTAAGTGCCTGATCAAGAATATCATTAAACTTCTTTGTTTCCAAAACCGGAAGTAAAGAACGTTCACGGTCAAGAATAACTATTGTGTCGTTTATAGAATAACCGACAATCGTCAGAATAGCAGCCACTATCATTGTTGAAAATTCCATCTGAGACCAGACAATAAACGTCATCATCATGAGTGAATCATGAAAAAGGGCAATAACTGCTCCAAGCGCAAAATCCCAGTGAAAGCGTATTGCAGAATACAGCCAGATAAGTGCTACTGTGGCTGCAAGAAGAATGATTGACTGAAGTGCAATTGTTTTTGAAAAATTCGAGCCGATAAAGTCAGTTTTTACAACGGCAATATTATCTGCCCCGAATTTCTCCGACAATTTGCTAATCACAGTTTCCTGAAGCTGCCTGCTGGAAGTACCGTCACCGTTATCTGCCATACGTATCTGAAAACTCATATCACTTCCGGAACCAAGCTGTTTGATTGAAACCCCGCTTACAGATGCAAGAGCCTGACGGACATCCGCTATCTGGGCATTAATTTTACCAGCTGAGTACAAACGGTATGCTGTTGAAGTAAGTTTATTAGAAACATCCGAATTTACGAATAATTCCGACGTCGCTGAATCGCCATACGAATTTACGGTGACATTAACTCCATCTACCGTACGAAGGCTCTCAGCAAGAGCATTTACCGTCTGATTGTCAGTAAATTTAAATTCTTTTGTCTCGTTTTCTGCCCCTGTTCCGCTTATAACAATATCCGCTTTTGTGTTCGTTATATCGAACGTCACATTGGCACTGCCGCTGTATGTAATATCCATAACAGCCGGAGCAACACGGATTTCCTCAATAAGTCCGGGTTTGTAGTCGATTCCGAAGTTTATACCACGTATAAAAAAACCGACAATTCCGAAAACAATAATCAGCGAACTTATGATTGCGCACGGCAGAAATGCCCTGCTGAAATGAATCATCTTTCTAGTCATTATTTTATCCCCCAGGCAATGCTGACAGTCTTTCTACGGAAAACATCGGTATTAAAGTCAAACATAAGATGTGATACGAACAGTGCGGTGAACACAGAAGAAACAACACCGATTGCAAGGCTGACTGCAAATCCCTGAATAGAACCTGTTCCAAGCTGCGACAGGAAAATGGCAGCTATAAACGTTGTTATATTCGAGTCCATAATCGCCCAGAAAGCATTGTCAAAACCTGCGGAAATTGAAGCACTTCTGCTTTTTCCGTCCCGCATTTCCTCTTTTATACGTTCGAAGATAATAACATTCGCATCAACCGCCATACCGATCGTAAGAATCATACCGGCTATACTTGATAACGTAACAGTCATATTGAACGCGGAAAGGACAGAGAACATAATGTACAGATTAAGTATCTGGGCAACACACGCATTAATACCTGCGCCTTTATAATAGATAAGCATGAACAGCATAATCATACCCAGACCAACAACGACCGCAAGTATTCCCTGATGAATCGCTTTTTTACCAAGTGATGCACCTATAACCTGCTGGCTCTCCACTGTAAGCGGAACATTAAGCCATGCCGTCTGAAGTACTTTCTGCAGGTTTTGAGCTTCTTCAAGACCAAATCCGGTAATAGCAACTCGACCGCCGGTGATAGCATCATTAATACGTGCAGAAGATTTAATTTTGTTGTCGCTTACAATAGCAAGATTCTCGCCTTTATGTTCGCCTGTAAATTTTCCGAATATTTCCGCTCCTTCACTGTCAAGCACAAAATCGACTTCCGGCCGGTTGGTAAGATTATCAGAACCGACATCTGCCGATTTGATATGCTGTCCGTCAAGAGCTATTTCTTTTTTCACAACAAGATAACCGGTACGTTCATCAAGACCGTAGTCATCTTTCTGGTACTGCCCCAAAATTTCACAGTCGGCGGGAATAATAGACGGATCAGCAAGCGTACCGTCAGCGTTAAATGTACTGGCTGCATGCTGTGTATAATAATTCTGAAAAGCTGTCGTCGCATTACCGTCTACAAGACGAAAATTAAGTATACCTTTTCCCATTATAATCGTGTTAATTGCATCAGCCTGTGCTGCACCGGGAATTTCAATATAAATACGGTCCTCACCCTGCTGGCGGATTACCGGAGAAGTAAGTCCGAAACGGTCAATACGACTTGAAAGCGTTTCGATAGCCTGCTCCATTGCCTTTTTCCTGAGGTCCTCAGAATTCTGGCCTGTCTCCGTTCCTTTCTGATTCTTCACCGCAGTATCAAGATCAGCCTTGACAATAATATTCATACCGCCGGAAAGATCAAGACCGAGTTTTACAGAATTCTCATAACGTTTTTTAGCCTTAAGAATTTCATCCCTGTAACGATTCTGAAAAACCGTCAGGAATTCCTGCTCATTCGAATATGCATTGAGAACATCACCAGTAGTAAGCGGTGAAGGCACCCTCATATCCATATCCCGGTAGTTTTTAGCTACACTCTTTTCAATCCATGAATATTTTGCATCCAGTGGAGCTTTTGCGTTTTTCTGCGCAGAACCTTTAATTTCAAGAACGTCTTCTGATGCTTTTGCTGTTGCATAATCTTTTATATTCTGCAGCGAACCAAGCGCAAGCGCCTGAACTTCTTTCGGGGTACCCCAGTACCAGCTGATTGAAGGCCACAAAAAAGCAAAACAGACAGCA